>JASHVV010000430.1 GCA_030044385.1 Gammaproteobacteria bacterium | reverse complement strand
GTGAGGACGAGGCCGAGAATCGGGCCCGCGCAAGGGGCCCAGAGGAGCCCGGTGGCAACGCCGAGGAGGAAGGAGGAGCCGACGCCGGCCGGCCTACCGTCCTTATGAGCCAGCGCCGCCAGGCGGTTGCCCGCGCTGACTAGAGGATGCATCAGCCGCTCGCCGAGTCGGGGCCACAGCAGGGTCACGGCGAACACCGCCAGCAGCACCAGCGCCAGCGTCCGGCCGACCTGGTTGGCTTGCGCCGCCCAGCCGCCGCCGACGGCGGCGAGCGTCGCCACGCCGGCGAAGGTTGCCGTCATGCCGGCGAGCAGGGGCAGGCTGCTGCGCACGAAGGGCTGATCGGCCCTGGCGAAGACGAAGGGCAGCACCGGCAGGATGCAGGGGCTGAGGATGGTGAGCGCGCCGCCAAGGTAGGCCAGCAGGATGAGCAGCATGGGAGCTCCTTTAAGCCGGACCCGGCGCGAACGTCAACGCCACGCCATTGATGCAGTATCTCAGGCCGGTCGGCGGTGGCCCGTCGTCGAACACGTGGCCGAGATGCCCGCCGCAGCGCCGGCAATGCACCTCCGTGCGAAACATGGCGAGCGACCAGTCCGGGCCGGTCGCAACCGCATCCGGCAGCGGCGCCCAGAAGCTCGGCCAGCCGGTGTGGCTGTCGAACTTGGTGCGCGAGGAGAAAAGGTGTTGCCCGCATCCTGCGCAGGCGAAGAGGCCGGCGCGATAATCCTCATCGAGGGGGCTGCTGTAAGGCCGCTCCGTCGCCGCCTGGCGCAACACGGCGTACTGCTCCGGGGTAAGCAGCCGGCGCCACTCCGCATCGGTGTGAGTGACGGCGTAGGGAGGGCCCTTGGAGGCCGCTGCCGGGTTGGCCGCGGTGGCGGCCGCGGCGAGGGAAAGCACCCGCCGCCGTGCGGCGGTGACCGCGGCCACGCCGGCGGCGGCCGAAAGCAGGAATCGTCTGCGGCTGGGCATGGCTGGCTCCTCGAGGCTCCCCGCGCGGGGCGGTGTGCGGATTACGATGGGCGCATGCTAGGACCGCGGGGTCGTCAAGTCCTCACGGAATGTTAAACGTTTCGTGATCACTGAGCCTCCCGGCTTGACCTATCATCGCCCGGCGTTGCCTCATGCCAGCCCATGGAACAGCACAAGCGCATCCTGATCATCGAAGACGACGCCGACATCGCGGAGATGCTCGGCCTGCATCTGCGCGAGGAGCGCTACGACATCGTCCACTGCGCCCGCGGGGACGAGGGCCTGCGGCGCCTGGAGCAGGAGGCGTGGGACGCGTTGATACTCGATCTGATGCTGCCCGGCATCGATGGCCTGGAGATCTGCCGGCGCGTGCGCGCGATGCCGCACTACACGCCGATCATCATCATCAGCGCCCGCTCCAGCGAGACCCACCGCATCGTCGGCCTCGAGCTCGGGGCCGACGACTATCTCGCCAAGCCATTCTCGGTGCTGGAGCTCGTCGCCCGCGTCAAGGCGCTGCTGCGCCGCGTCGATGCGCTCGGCGGAGGCGGCCAGGGCCAGGGCGGCGCCAGCCTGCGCCTCGGCAGGCTCCTCATCGATCCGCTCGCGCGCGCCGCCTCGCTCGCCGGCAATCCCCTGGAGTTGACGCCGCGCGAATTCGACCTGCTGCATTTCTTCGCGCGCCACCCCGGCAAGGTGTTCTCGCGCATGGGTCTGCTCGATGCCGTCTGGGGCTACAACCACGAGGGCTACGAGCATACGGTCAACACCCACATCAACCGGCTGCGCGCCAAGATCGAGGCCGACCCGGCGCAGCCGGCCTGCATCGTCACGGTATGGGGACAGGGATACAAGTTCCTGCCGCCCGGGGAAGCGTCGTGAGTCTCACGCTCACGCAACGCCTGTCGCTCGTCTTCTCGTTGCTGCTGCTCGCCTGCTGCGGCGCGTCGGCCTGGCTGCAGATCCGCTCCAACCACCTGCGCGAGGAGGAAGTGATCCAGAGTCTCTCGCGCGGGCTGGCCGCGCACATTGCGCAGAGCAGTGAGCTCATGGACGCCGGCGGGCTGCGGCCGGATGCCGTGCGCAGGCTCTTCGGACAGCTGATGGTCGTCAATCCGAGCGTCGAGGTCTATCTGCTCGACGCCCGGGGACGCATCATCGGGGACGATGCGCCACCCGGCCACATCAAGCGCGGCCGGATCGATCTCGGCCCGGTGCAGCGCTTTCTCACGGGCGCTTCCCTGCCGATCCTCGGCGACGATCCACGCAGTATCGCCGCGCGCAAGGTGTTCAGCGCCGCGCCGCTCGCCGGCCCGGACGGGACGGCGGCCGGCTACATTTACGTGATCCTGCTCGGCGAGACGCGGGATGCGCTCGCCGCGCGCGCGGAGGCGAGCGCCGAATTGCGCACCACCTTGAGCTCGATGGCGCTCGTCGCCGTGCTCGGCATCGCCGCCGGGCTCATCGCCTTTCGCTCCATCACCCGCCCGCTGCGCCGCCTGACCACGGCGGTGAGCGACTTCGATCCGAGCGGCGATCCGCCGCGGCCGCCGGTGCCGGCCAAGAGCGCCTCTGACGGCGCTGGAAGCGATGAGATCGGCGTGCTCGAGACGGCGTTCGCGCACATGGCGAGGCGGCTGGGTGAGCAATGGAGCGCGCTCTCGCGCAGCGAGCAGCAGCGGCGCGAGCTGGTGGCGGACATCTCACACGACCTGCGCACGCCGCTCACCTCCCTCCACGGCTATCTCGAGTTGCTCGCGCTCAAAGGCGACACGCTGCCCGAGACCGAGCGCCGCCGCTATCTGGGTACTGCGCTCGCCCAGAGCGACAAGGTCGGCAAGCTCGCCCAGTCGCTGTTCGAGCTGGCCCGCCTGGAGTACGGCATCGTCACCCCCCAATGGGAGGACTTCTCGCTCGCCGACCTGGTTCAGGACGTATTGCAGAAGTTCGAGCTCGCCGCGCGCGGCAAGCATGTGGCGCTCGAGGCCCATCTGCCGCCGCGCCTGCCCAACGTGCACGCAGACCTCGCGATGATCGAGCGCGTCCTGACCAACCTCATCGACAACGCCATCCGTCACACGCCCGAGGCTGGAGTCGTGCGGGTCGAGCTGGAGCCGCGTGCGGACAAGATCGCCGTCCGTGTCGCGGATAGCGGCCCGGGCATCGCCCCGGAGCTGCGCGCGGGGCTGTTTCAGCGCGCGCTCAGCTCCCGCGAGGCGCACCGCGGCGGCCTCGGCCTGCTGCTCGTGCAGCGCATGTTGCAACTGCAACACAGTGAGATCAAGCTGCAGGACCGGGAGGGGATGGGCGCGGTGTTCGAGTTCCTGCTGCAAGGCGTGCATTGAGCGCGCCGGAGACGATTTCATGCAACCAACGAAGATCCGGTATCTCGCGTCGGCTCTGCTCGCGGCCGCCCTGGCGCCCGCAGCGTTCGCCGGAGCGGGCCGCGTCTGCCCGGCATATCCCTGGAACGTTTCCCGCGAAGTGGCTCTGTTCGCCGGTGCGCCCACCACCGTTCATGCAGGCGTCAACAGCAGCCGGCCACTGGCCATCGGCACGGATCGTCTCTACGCGATCAGGCTCGCGCCTGAATCCGGCGTTCGCTTTGCGCTGCCGCCCGGCAGGAGGCGGCCCGCCCCCGGCGATGAGGCGGGGATCCTCGCCCTCAGCGTCCCCGCGGCCGGCCTCTATCGGATCTCGATCGACGCGCCATTCTGGATCGATGTCGTGGCGCAGGGACGGCTGCTGCAGCCGACTGCCTTCCACGGATCGCGCGCGTGCCCCGGACCCCACAAGATGGGGGTGTTCGCCCTGCCTCGGGGGACCGTGCTGCTGCAGTTGAGTGGCTATGGCAAGGCCAGCGTGCGCCTGACGGTCACCCGCGCGACAAGGGTCACCGGTTGACCGCGCGCCCGAGCGTCAGTCCGTCACATCGAGCAGCTGCTTCAGGTCGTGCGCGATGGCTCGAGACCCGTCGGTATAGTCCGCGAGCAGCCGTACGCGGCCGAGGGTGTCGAAGATGAACACCGCGCTGCTGTGATAGACGACGTAATTGCCCTCCGCATCCGGCTTCCCCAGGCGATAGGCGACGCGGTAGCGCTTGGTGATGGCCTGGAGCTCGTCCTCATCGCCGGTGAGGCCCACCACCTGCGGCGCGAATGCGGATGCGTAATTC
>JASHVV010000057.1 GCA_030044385.1 Gammaproteobacteria bacterium | reverse complement strand
GGATTCTTTCATATCGAGGCGCTGCTCTTTGGCGGGACGGCGGGAGGTTTCCGGGGAGAGAGGGGCGACGTTGCTCTTCTCCGGCGGCACGGCCGGCGACGGCGCGGCGCCGAAGCCCGGCGAGGCTCCTGCCGGAGGGGTTGCGGTTCCAGTGTTCGTGTCTTTCCAAAGCGCCATGAATGGCCCCCGATCGAGTGTGAGAGAGGAACGTCGAAAGGTACTCGCCGCCGTGACCGAGAGCCAGTGTCTCTACATACCGACAAACGCCCGTCAAGTCCACGGCGACGTCCCGAGCGGCGTCGCCCGGCCGACGGGCGGTCGGCGGGGGTGAGCCAGGGGTGGCCCAGGAGTGGCCCAGGGGTGGCCACGGCCAGCGACTCAGGCGGCCTGCGAGCCGCACCTCACGGCTTTGAGAAGTACGTCAAAATCCGCGCCCTTGCTGACGAAGGCGCATGCCCCGCGGCGCTTCGCCTCACCCGCGACATCCTCGCTGAAGGCGAGCCCGCTGAAGACGATGATCCGCAGCGCCGGCAGCGCCTGAGCCAGCTCCGCGATCAGCGGCAGCCCGCTGCCCCCCTGGAGGGTCAGATCGAGGATCAGGGCATCGGCGCCGGTGCGCCGCGCCGCCGCGAGCACGTCCGCCGCCTCGGCGACCTGCCCGACGCAGCGCATGTCAGGCTCGCTGTCGATCAACTGGCTCATGACGTCGCTGAGATCCCGATGGTTCTCCGCGATGAGCACTCGCAACGGTTGCGGTTGTTCCACCGGGCGCATGGAGCAATCCATATGCCCGTGGCGCGTCAGGCTTCGATGAGCCGCAGCAATTCCCCGGTCCGCTGCCGCATCAGCGGCTCGCTGCCCCGGGTCTCGACGTTCAACCGCACCAGCGGCTCGGTGTTGGAGCCGCGCAGATTGAAGCGCCATTCGGGAAACTCCATCGACAATCCGTCGGTGAGATCGATCGCGACCGCGAGGCTCTCGTACTGCCGGCGCACGCGCGCCAGTATCGACTTGGCGTCCGACTGCAGGCGCCGGTTGATCTCGCCGCTGATCGGGAAGAGGCGCATCCGCTCGCCGACGAGCTGCGACAACGGCCCCCGCTCGGCGATCACCTGCAACACGATGAGCCAGGGAATCATGCCGCTGTCGCAGTAGGAGAAGCTGCGAAAGTAGTGATGCGCGCTCATCTCGCCGCCATAGACGCCGTCGACCTCGCGCATCTTCTGCTTGATGAAGGCGTGGCCCGACTTGCAGAGCACCGGCTCGCCGCCGTGGCGGCGCACCAGATCGATGGTGTTCCAGGTGAGGCGCGGGTCGTGGACGATGCGCCCGCCCCGCTCCCGCGCCAGAAAGACCTCCGCCAGCAATCCGACGAGGTAGTAGCCCTCGATGAACTGCCCCCGCTCGTCGAAGAAGAAGCAGCGGTCGTAGTCCCCGTCCCACGCCAACCCGACATCGGCGCCGGTGCGGCGCACGACTTCCGCGGTGGCCGCGCGATTCTCCTCCAGCATCGGGTTGGGGACGCCGTTGGGGAAGGTACCGTCGGGCCGGTGGTTGACCTTGATGAACTCGAACGGCAGGTGCGGCTCGAGCTGATCGATCACCGGCCCGGCGCCGCCGTTGCCGGGATTCACCACCACCTTGAGCCTGCGCAGCCGGGAAGCGTCGACATATCCCAACAGGTGCTCGAGGTAGCGGGCGCGGATGTCGAGCGGCCGGTCGTGCCCCGGCCGCGCCGCCTTCGCCGGCAGCCGCCCGGTCTCGATCATCGCCCGCATCTCGTTGAGTCCGGTGTCGCTGCTCACCGGCCGCGCCTGCTCGCGGACCAGCTTCATGCCGTTGTAGTCCGGCGGGTTGTGGCTGGCGGTCACCATGATGCCGCCGTCCAGCCCCTCGGCGAAGGTGGCGAAGTACGCCCCTTCCGTGCCCGAGAGGCCGATGTCGAGCGCATCGACCCCGCAGTCGGTCAGTCCCCGCTTCACCGCCGCGGCCAGCTGCGGACTGGAGAGCCGGATGTCGTGCCCGACCGCGACGCGCTCGGGTCTGACCAGGGTGGCAAAAGCCCTGCCGATGTCGTAGGCGAGCGGCTCGTTGATCTCGTCCGGGATACGGCCGCGGAGGTCGTAAGCCTTGAAGGCGTTAAGGTTCACCATGGTCCTCAGCGGGTGATCTGCAAGTCATCCAGCGCGATGGGACGCGCATTCCAGCTCGTGTCGCAGCCGATCGTAGGGTACTCGAACTCGAACACCACGTTGTGGCCCGGACCGAGTCCGACCAGCAAAGCCTGCGTCGCCTGGTCGGCTTCCGCGTAGTCGACCAGGAGGGAGCCATCGGTCGTCTCATATGCGCTGCCGCAGTACGCCGAGTAGATCGCCTGGTTCGCGTCGTAGCCCCATACCTGCGTCGCGGTCATCGACGCCGGATCGATCGAATAGGCGGAGACGGCGCTGTAGGTTCTCGACTGCCCGGCCGGCTCTCCTGCCGGCTGATTGATGCTGGCCGTACCGTCATTGAACAGCATGAGCAGCCCATCGGGAGTGATCGACAGCGCGTGCTGGCCGATGGGATAAAGGCCGCCCGGCGCAAGCGTGAGCGCCTTGGCGCGCAGGGACGGGAACGTGTACCAGTACTTGGTCGGATCTCCCAGGATCCACCTGATCGCGCCGCTGCTGTAGTCGAGATCGATCACGAAGTTCTCACGGCTCGAGACGATGAGACTGTCGTCGCTCGCGTCGTAGATCGCCGAATTCAAATGGAACCAATCCACGCCCGGACGCACGAACGCCGCCGCATCATCGCCCTGGCTCGCCATGTAGTCGCCGATTATGGCGCCGAGGTCCCACTGGTTCAGGATCGTCACCGCACTGCCGACACGCATCTCGATGACGTTGGACTCCACCTGTTCGACACCGCCGCTCGAGGCGTCCGGCTCCGCCAGCAGACCTTGTTTGCCGTAATCGATGTCGTGCTGGAAATCCGTGTAGTCGCTCGACGGCAGGCTCATCTGGGTGAGAGTGCCGTCCAATCCCAGCCGGTACACGATCGGCAGCGTGGGATGTCCGATGATGAAGGAATCGCCCACGAAAGCGCTCACCAGTCCGTCCGAGATGGCCGGCGAAGCCCAGCGGATCTGCCCGTCGGTATCCACGATGATGGGAGAAGCGACGCCGGATTTGATGTAGACGAAGCTGAAGCCGAGGGAGCTGCCCGGCGCCCGCTTCACCATGATATTGGGCTGGCTGTAGATTCCGGTCGGGTCGGAGTAGGGACTCGTGGTGATATCGATCTCGAACGGCACGGGGGGGCCTCCCTGCCTCGCCAGCTCCATCGAGACCTGATTGTCGTAGCCGGCATAAAGGCCGATGACCGGAACGGTGAGAGTGCCCGCCGACACATCGCCTCTCGCCGTCAGCGCCGCGATCGAGTACTCGACGTGCACGGGCTTCGACACCGAGCCCGGCTTGGCCGCGATCGTGTACTCCACCGCCGTCACCGCGTCGAGATCGGCCTGGGTGAGGCTCACATGGACGAAACTGATGAAGGGCGACGGACCCGGATCGTTCGTGACCGCCAGGTTCCAACCGCTGTTACAGCCCAGGAGCGCAACGGGAAGGAGGAGCAGGCCGAGACGCGCCGCCCGGACTTGTTGCAAACTGTGATGCATGGAACCACCGCACGTCAGGTGGTCGTGCCCTTGCGGCCATAGTGATCCTCCAGCCGCACGATGTCATCCTCCCCGAGGTAAGAGCCCGACTGCACCTCGATGATGTGCAGCGGGATCTTGCCGGGGTTCTCGATCCGGTGCCGGACACCGATCGGGATATAGGTCGACTGGTTCTCCTCGAGCAGGAAGACCTCATCGCCCCGCGTGATGCGCGCCGTGCCGGAGACGACGATCCAGTGCTCCGCGCGATGATGATGCAGCTGCAGCGACAGCACCGCGCCCGGCTTGACGTTGAGGCGTTTCACCTGGAAGCGCGGCCCGTTCTCGATGCTGTCATAGCTGCCCCAGGGCCGGAAGACCTCCCGATGCAGGGAATGCTCGTACCGCCCGCCCTCCTTGAGGCGGGAGACCAACTTCTTCACGTCCTGCACGCGGTTTCGGGGCGCCACCAGCACGGCATCCTTGGTCTCCACCACCACGTGATCCTCCAGGCCCACCGCCGCGACCAGCCGGCTCTCGGAGTAGAGATAGCAGCGCTGCGAATCCTCACAGATCACGTCACCGCGCGAGACGTTGCCGTGCGCGTCGGGCTCGCTCGCCTCGTGCAGCGCGTCCCAGGAGCCGACATCGCTCCAACCCGCGGCCAGCGGCACGACGACGGCGTCGGAGGTCTTCTCCATGACCGCGTAGTCGATCGAGTCCGCCGGGCAGGCCTCGAAGAGGCGCTTGTCGATGCGCGTGAAGTCGAGGTCCGCCTTGGCGGCGGCGAACGCCGCCGCGCAGGCCCGGGCGATCTGCGGCGCCAGACGCTCCAGCTCCTCGAGGTAGCGGCGTGCGCCGAAGAGGAACATGCCGCTGTTCCAGTAATGCTCGCCCGAGCGGAGGAAATCCTGCGCCCGCGCGGCGTCCGGTTTCTCCACGAAGCGCGCAATCCGAAAAACCTCACCGCTCGCCGGACCGCGCTGGATGTAGCCGTAGCCGGTCTCCGGGGCCGTGGGGACGATGCCGAAGGTGACGAGCTGGCCTTGCCGGGCGGCGCCCAGGGCCGCGTGCACGGCCCTGTGGAAAGCCGGCACGTCGCGGATGACGTGGTCCGCGGGAAGCACGAGGAGCAGCGGATCGGCGGCCTCGGGGCCGGCCGCCGTCCCGAGCGCGGCGTGGGCGGCCAGGGCGATGGCGGGCGCCGTATTGCGGCCCACGGGCTCGAGCAGGATGGCCTGCGGCTCCATGCGCAGCTGGCGGAGCTGCTCGGCGACCAGGAACCGGTGCGCCTCGTTGCAGACCACCACCGGCGCCGCTGCCGCCAGACCCTCGAGCCGCAGCGCAGTCTGCTGGATCATGGTGCGCTCACCCGTGAGCGCCAGCAGCTGCTTCGGATAAAGCTCGCGCGAGAGCGGCCACAGGCGCGTGCCGGCGCCGCCGGAAAGAATGACGGGGATGAGCATGGGAATTACCGTTTCAGCTTCGCGGCCCGGCCAGCCGGCCGCGCCCGATCGCATGGTAAGTCAGGCCGAAGCGGCCAACCATCGCCGGATCGTAGAGATTGCGGCCATCGAAGATCAGCGGCGTCTTGAGTAATTCCTTCAGGCGCTCGAAGTCCGGGCTGCGAAATTCCTGCCACTCGGTCACGATCGCCAGGGCATCCGCGCCCGCAACCGCCTCATAGGCGTTGCGGGCCAGCGCGAAGCCGGCGCGGCCCGCATAGATGCGGCTCGCCTCCGCAGCGGCCACGGGGTCGTAGGCGCACACCCGCGCACCGTCCTGAAGCAAGCGGTCGATGATGGTGCGGGACGGCGCCTCCCGCATGTCGTCCGTATTCGGTTTGAAGGCCAGCCCCCAGAGCGCGATGGTGCGTCCCTGCAGCCGGTCACCGAAGTGCTGCCGCATCTTCTCGACCAGGACCTCCTTCTGCCGGGCGTTCACCGCCTCCACGGCGGCGAGTATCTGCGGCTCGTGATCCACCTCGTGCGCCGAGCGGATGAGCGCGCGGACATCCTTGGGAAAGCAGGATCCGCCGTAGCCCGTCCCGGGATAGATGAAGCTGTAGCCGATCCGGGGATCGGAGCCGATGCCGACCCGGACCTTCTCGATGTCCGCGCCCAGCCGCTCCGCGAGGTTGGCCAGCTCGTTCATGAAGCTGATCTTGGTCGCGAGCATGGCATTCGCCGCGTACTTGGTGAGCTCCGCGGAGCGGATGTCCATGACGATCAGGCGGTCATGGTTGCGCGTGAACGGCTCGTACAGCGCCCGCATCAACTCCGTCGCGCGCGGGTTGTCCGTGCCCACGACCACCCGGTCCGGCTTCATGAAGTCCTGGAGGGCCGCGCCCTCCTTGAGAAACTCCGGGTTCGAGACGATGTCGAACTCGACCGCCGCGCCCCGGGCCTGCAGGGTCGAGTCGATCTCGCGGCGGACTTTGTCGGCCGTCCCGACCGGCACGGTGGACTTGGTGACCACCACGCAATGGCGCCTCATGTGGCTCGCCACGGTCCGCGCGGCGGCCAACACGTAGCGCAGATCCGCCGCTCCGTCCTCATCCGGCGGCGTGCCGACCGCAATCAGCTGAAACAGGCCGTGCTCCACCCCGCGCGCCGCATCCGTGGTGAATTCGATGCGCCCGGCCTGCGCATTGTGGCGGATCACGGCCTCGAGCCCCGGCTCGTGGATGGGAATCTCGCCGCGGCGCAGGCGCTCGATCTTGCCCGCATCGACGTCGACGCACACGACATGGTTGCCGGCATCCGCCAGGCAAGCCCCTGTCACCAGACCGACATATCCGGAGCCGAAGATCGTGACACGCATCCGCGGCAGCGTATCGGAACCCCCGGCCGCCCTCAAGCCAGGCTTGCTCCGGGCCTTGGCAGTCCTTCCGGGAAGCTCGACGAAACTCCGCGCCGCTTCCGGGGCACTTACCGCAGCGGGCCATGGCGCGCGCCGGGAGCGCGGTTTGCTCACATGGAACTGCGAGAGCCAAGAGCCATGCACGTTACTTGCATGAGCATCGGGGGATGGGAATCGCGCCGCATCGGTCAACTTCCAGAACATAGGCACGTTAACGTCGCTTGAATGTGGAACCCGTTCTTGAACACGGCCGTTGGTGACGGAAGCTCTCAACATTACTTCTGTCGCCTGCTCGCGACAGTTGTTTGTCATTGAGTCCGGGAAGGAGACTTGATCGTGTCGACGCAGCAGGCAAACGAGACAGCGATCCAACGATTGGCTGCCGGCTCGGCCCACAGGCCATCCCTGCGGCCCCATCTGGTGTCGAGCGCCGAGGTCCAGGCGCAGAGCTCGGTGGCGTTCGACCACGCCGCGGTGGGACTGCGTTCGTTCGACCCCCGGCCGTGGGACGAGGCGCCGGCCAAGGCCCCCACGCGGGTCGCGCCGCCTGCCTCGCCGTACCCGGCCGTCAAAAGGGTTCTCGATGTCGTGGGCGCCATCGTGCTCGCCGGCGTCTTCTCTCCCCTCATCCTCGCGATCGTGATCCTGATGCGGCGGGAGGGAGACTCCATCCTCTACAAGCATCGCCGCATCGGCCGCGACGGCCGCGCGTTCGAATGTCTGAAGTTCCGCACGATGGTTCCGAATGCGGATCAACTGCTGCGGGAGCTGCTGGAGCGGGATCCGGCCATCAAGGCGGAGTGGGTGCGGGACCACAAGCTGCGGTGCGATCCGCGGGTCACCCGGGTGGGCCGCTTTCTGCGCCGCACCAGCCTGGACGAGCTGCCGCAGCTCTGGAACGTGATGCGCGGCGAGATGAGCCTGGTCGGGCCGCGCCCCGTGGTGCGGGAGGAGTTGCTTCGCTATGGGCGCAACGCACGCGCCTACCTGTCGGCGAAGCCGGGAATCACGGGCCTGTGGCAGGTGAAAGGCCGCAACGACACCGACTATCGCCGCCGCGTGGTGCTCGATACGTACTACGTGCGCAATCAAAACCTGCTGCTCGACTTCTACATATTGCTGCAGACGACTCGCGTGGTGCTCGGCGGCAGCGGGGCCTATTAAGCGCGCGGGCGGGACGGCCGCCCGGCTCGGCGCCTCGAGAGACCAACTGGCCGTGAGTTGGTAACGATTGGTAACGAATCGTGTCTCGAAGTAGGATTGCCGCATCCATGGATGCAGGCTCCAGACCAGTGGCGGACCCGGCGAAGGTGCTCGTCCTGCTCGCCGCCTACAACGGCGAGCGCTGGATTCACCAGCAGCTCGAATCGATACTGGCGCAGGTGGGCGTTAGCGTCGGCGTCGCCATGAGGGACGACGGATCTTCCGACCAGACGCTCCAGGAGATTGCCCATTTCCGGGCGGACGGGCGGCTCAGCCTGTCGCCCCGAGGCGAGCGCACCGGCTCGGCAGCGCAGAATTTCCTCGAGCTCGTGCGGGAGAATTCCGCGCCAGACTTCGAGTTCGTCGCCTTCGCCGATCAGGACGATATCTG
>JASHVV010000429.1 GCA_030044385.1 Gammaproteobacteria bacterium | reverse complement strand
CGCGGCAGCGGCGGGTAGAGCGGGGTGCGGGCTTCGGGCGTGCCGCCGCGGATCATGGCGATGGTGCGCTCGGCTTCCTTCACTTCCACCATGCCGCTCACGAGCCAGACGGTGCGCTTGTCGGTGTCGCCCTCCTTGAAGAGGGCGCGACCGGCAGGCATGGTGCGCACCACGACTTTCTTCGCGAGCGCCGCGAGGTTGTCCCGCTTCAGACCGTCCAGCGGCGCGAAGGTCTTGAGCAGTTGAACGCTGGCTTCGCGTTCTTCGAGCATCTTGGGGCTCGTCCGGCGGAAATTATGTCGGATGGTAGCACAGGCCCTCCCGCCGACCGGGGGGACCCGTTCACGGTTTTGCCGGCTTACATCTCGGGCGGACGGTCCCCGCCGGCCCCGGCGACCAGGGCCCAGCCGGAATCCGGTTGAAAGCGCGCCCCATACCGGGCCGCCAGCTCCTCCAGCCGCTCGACCACGGCGGCGACGCCCCGGCCGCGGGCGTACGCGAGGGGGCCGCCGCGGAAGGGCGCAAAGCCGGTGCCGAAGATGATGGCCGCATCGATGAAGTCGGCATCCTCCACGATCTGCTCGCGCAGACAGGCGGCGCACTCGTTGACGAGCACGAGGATCAGGCGGTCGACGAGATCGCGCGGCGGCGGGTCCGCGGAGGCGGCGGGCTTCACGGGCCTGCCGTCCTTCCAGAGATAGAACCCGGCGCCGCTCTTGCGACCGAGCTTGCCGAGCGCGATGAGCTCGCGCAGCCGGGTGAGGTTCGGAGCGGGGCGTCCGAGCTCGTGGGCGATGATCTCTCCGACATGCGCGGCGACATCGAGGCCGACCACATCGGCGAGCTCGATCGGGCCGATCGGCATGCCGAACGCCACCGCCGCCTCATCGATGACGTTGTTCGGAACCCCCTGTTGGGCGGCGTGCATGGCCTCGTGCAGGTAGGGCATCAACACGCGGTTGACGATGAAGCCGGGCCCGCTGCGGCACGGGACGGGCAGCTTGTCCAACCGGCGGGTGAAGGCGAGCATCGTCTGGATGACGGCCGGATCGGTGGCGGCGGTGTGGATGATCTCGATGAGCTGCATCTGCGCCACGGGGTTGAAGAAGTGCAGTCCCGTCAGGCGCTCGGGCCGCGCCAGGCGCTCCGCCAGCGACTCGAGCACGATGCTCGAGGTGTTGGTCGCGAGGATGGCTTGCGGTTTCATCCGCGGCTCGAGCGCGGCGTACAGCTCGCGCTTGGCGTCGAGGCTCTCGAAGATAGCCTCGATCACGACGTCGGCCTGCGCGGCGCCTGCGCCCGCCACGTCGGCCGTGAGGCGGGCCGTGGCCGCTTCGACCTTCGCCGGGTCGCGCAGCCGCTTCTCGAAGAGCTCGCGCGCCCGGGTCAGCGCCGGCTCGATCAACGCGAGCTCGCGGTCCTGCAGGGTCACGGTCAGCCCGCGCAGCGCCGACCAGGCGGCGATGTCACCGCCCATGACACCGGCGCCCACCACGTGTACCCGCTCCACGGGCTGCGCCCCCTTGCCGCCGAGACCCTTCAGGCGGTCCTGCAGCATGAAGACGCGGATCAGGTTGCGCGCGGTCTCGGTGGTGAAGAGCGCCGCGATGGAGCGCGCCTCGGCCTCGAAGGCGATGGCGCCGTGCGCGCCGTAGCGCGTCCAGAGATCGATGATGGCGTAAGGGGCGGGGTAGTGCTCCCGGCGGGCTTTCTGCGCGACTTTTGCGACCAGGGACCGCTGCACGAAAGCGCGCACGAGCGGCCAGCTCAGCGCCCGCTCGGTGAGACTCGGCCGCTGCGGCGGCGGCGGGTCGAGGATGATCTGGCGCGCGGCGGAGCGAAGCTCGCTTTCCGGGACCAGCCGGTCCACCAACCCCGCGCGCAGCGCCTTGTCGGCGCGCACGCTCTTGCCGGTCAGCATCATCTCCATCGCCTGGCGGACGCCGATCAGCCTGACGCTGCGCACCGTGCCGCCGAATCCGGGGTGGATGCCGAGCTGCACTTCCGGAAAGCCGAGCGCCAGCCGCTCGTCACCCGCCGCGACGCGGTAGCGACAGGCGAGGGCGAGCTCGAGCCCGCCGCCGAGCGCGAAGCCGTGGATGGCCGCGACGGTCGGGCAGGGCAGCGCTTCCAGGCGGTCGAATACCCGCTGGCCCGCGTGGATGAGACGGTAGCCGCCCTCGGCGCTGGTGATGCCGGTGAACTCCTTGATGTCGGCGCCGGCGACGAAGCCGCTCTTCTTGGCGGAGAGCACCACCACGCCGCGGGGCGCGGGCGTTGCGATCCGATCGAGCCATTCGTCGAGGTCGCGCAGGACGTGGCTCGAGAGCACGTTGGTGGACGTGCCCGGCTTGTCGGCGGTCAGCCAGACGATGTCGTCGCTGTCCCGCTCCATCCGCCAGGCGGAGCCTGTCTGGGTCATTCTTCTTCTCCCCGCCTGCTGTCAGGCTGCGGCTGAGCGCTGCTCTTCGGCCCGAACGTGGAAGTCGCACACCAGCGGGCGGTGATCCGAGAACCGCACGTCCGGCACACGGAAGTCGGTCACCTCGATCCCCTCGCTCACCAGGATGAAATCGAGCTCGATGCGCGGCACGCGCGCGGGGAAGGACGGCAGGCCCGCGGAATTGGCGCTGCGCAGCCCCGCCGCGCGCATGAAGAGGTAGATCTCGTGCGTGCCCCAGAACGTGTTGAAGTCGCCGGCCACGATGACGGGCTTCTTCGACTTGACGATGAGATCGTGGAGCGAGCGCAGCTGGTACTGGCGATGGCGGAACTTCAGCGACAGGTGCACCAGGAAGACGCACACGTTCTCGAGCTCGAGCTCGATGATGAGCCGCTTGATGCCGGCGTCGAAATAGTGGAAGCGCTCGCCGTGCACGTGCGGCGCGGAGAGGAAGGCGTTGCCCTGCTTGCGCACGATCGGCATCAGGTGATTGATCGAGGAGGCGCCGTACTTGCACTGGAACGTGGAGTAGTGGCCGAGCTCCGCGGCGATCGACTCCGCCTGATTCACCATGCCGGTGCGGATCGAGCCCGTGTCCACCTCGACCAGCCCGACGACGTCCGGGTTCTCGGCGCGCAGGAAGTCCGTGATGCCGGCCAGGATCTTGCGGTTGCTGCGCAGGTACCCGGCGCCGGGAACGGGCAGGTGAAAAGCCGGGCCCGTGCCGGTGGCGTAGCGGATGTTATAGACGACCAGTCGCAACGTGAGGCGGTCCTGCGTGGCGGTGAGCCGGAAACGGCCGGGCCAGAGCGCTGATTGTATTGCATATTGGCCGGGGCCGCCGGGGCCGCGGCGGCGCGGGCGACGCCAGGCCGCGACAAAGCGGGCAGGCTTCGCGCCGAACGGCTCTTGTGCCAAACTGGGCCATATGTCTCAGGCCAATCCGATCCGTCTCTTCGTCACGCATGCCTGGGAGTCGGCCGACGACTACCTGCGCGTCTTCGAGTACCTGGAGAGCGCGCGGAATTTCTTCTACCGGAACTACAGCGAGCCCGAGAAGCGCCCCGGCGGAGACAAGGAAGCCGCCCGGGAGGAGCTGCGCCGCCAGATGAGCGCCGTCGAGGCCGTGATCGGCCTGTCGAGCCTCTTCGACACCGACCAGGACCTCGTGACCTTCCAGCTTCTCTACGCCCAGGCGAGTCAGCGGCCGGTGGTGCTGCTCAAGCCCTTCGGCACGCAGAAGCCGGTCCCGAAGGCTCTGGCCGACCTCGCCGACGAGGTGGTCGACTGGGACGAGCGGGCGCTGGTCGATGCCATCCGCCGCCAGGCGCGTCACGAGGAGACGACGCGCTGGGATACGATCGAATTCAAGCTCGACTGATCACTGCGCGCCCCAGCAGACCCCGGTCGTGTCGGCGCCGCCGGCGCTCAGCGTCGCGGTCTGCTGGCCGGTTGAGGCGATCGTGAACGTGGCGCAGGTGTCCGCCACCTGGCTGGAGGTCGCCACCGCGGTCGCCGTATACGTCGGCGGGGTGGTCGCGGAGCCGGTGGTGATGACGGGCGCATCGAGGTAGTAATAACCGCTGCCGATCGTGTAACCGGAGCCCCAGCCGCTGTAGCCGAGATCGGCCGCGATGTTGGTATACGCGTTGTTCGTCGCGTAGTAGCGCTCCTCGCGGCCGGCGAGGTCGAGCAGGGCGCTGCGCGCATCCGTGCGCCGCGACTCGCGGATCTGGCTCGAGTACATCGGGATCGCAATGGCGGTGAGGAGCGCCGCGACTACCATGACGATCGCGAGCTCGACCAGGGTGAAGCCGGCCTGGCGGCCGGCAGGCCGGCGCGCGGGGGAGGTTGGGTGCTCGGAGAACATGATTTCCTCATCCTACCTTAGTTGGATCCAGCTTTCGCGATAGCCCGTCACATTGGCGCCGGGGGTCACCTGTTGGGGAGCTCCGGGGCCGCCGTTCATGCTCTGGAAGATGAGATCGGTGTTCGTGAACGTGGTGCTGCTGCTGCCGCTGCCACCGCTGGTGCTGGTGCCCTGGGCCGTGACCACGGAGGAGCTGCCGCTGGCGTTCAGCTGGATTGCGATCGTGGTGCCGTTGAGGGTCGTGGTGTTGCCGTTGTTGAGCGTCGCGCTGGTGCCCCAGAAGCCGGAGCTCGGTGTGCCGTTCTGCACGTTGAGCGCATAGCTCCAGCCT
>JASHVV010000428.1 GCA_030044385.1 Gammaproteobacteria bacterium | reverse complement strand
AATGCGGAGGTGCTTGTGTCCCAGCCCAAGAACAATCCGGATCCCTCGCGCCGCTCTTTCCTGGCAACTGCCGCCGTGGCGGCATCCGCCGCTCTGGTGGGGTTCAAGTCGCCCTCCGCGCGGGCCGCGGGCGAGAGCCTCCCGCATCTGTCCGAGAGCGACCCGCTCGCCAAGTCGCTGGGCTACCAGATGAACGCGCAGAGCGTCGACAAGTCGAAGTTCCCGACCTACAAGGCCGGTGAGCGCTGCGGCATGTGCCGCTTCTTCCAGGGCACGCCCGGGGAGCCGTCGGGCTTCGGCGGCTGCCAGATCTTCGCCGGCTACGCGGTGAACGCCCAGGGCTGGTGCGCCTCTTTCAACGCCAGAGGCTGATTTCGCGCACTTTAGGGGCGCTCACCCGTTGGCGGGGAGCGCCCCTGTTTGTTTCGCCGCCGCCCGCGGCCGCGCCGACGGTGTCATGCCCGTCCGCTATACCTAAATTCCTCGCCCATGCGTGCGGCCTCGCCGCGGGGGACTAGAATGTCGCCCACTGCAAGATCAACGTCCCATGCGAGGTCCGCCATGTCACTGCGAATCGGCGATCAGGCTCCCAACTTCACGGCCGATACGACTCAGGGTCGCATCGATTTTCACCAGTGGATCGGCAACGGCTGGGCCATTCTCTTCTCGCATCCTAAGGACTTCACGCCGGTGTGCACGACGGAGCTCGGCTACATGGCCCGCCTGAAGCCCGAGTTCGAGGCCCGCAACACCAAGATCATCGGCTTGAGCGTCGACCCCGTCGAAGACCACACGCGCTGGTCGAAGGACATCGAGGAGACGCAGGGCGCCCCGGTCTACTATCCGATGATCGGCGATCCGGAGCTCAAGATCGCGAAGCTCTACGACATGCTGCCGGCGGAGACCGCCGGCCAGGCCAAGGGCCGTACGCCGGCCGACAACGCCACCGTGCGGTCGGTGTTCATCGTCGGTCCCGACAAGAAGATCAAGCTCACCCTCACGTATCCGATGAGCGTGGGTCGGAACTTCGACGAGGTGCTGCGCGCACTGGATGCGATCCAGCTGACCGCGACGCACAATGTGGCGACGCCGGTCAATTGGCGGCGCGGCGATGACGTCATCATCCCGACCTCCATCCCCGACGCGGAAGCGAAATCGAAGTTTCCCGCCGGCTGGAAGGCCCTGCGCCCCTACCTGCGACTGACACCGCAACCGAAGTAGCCTCTGACCAGCCGGCCGCCGGCAAAAGGCGCAGCTTTTGCCGGCGCATGGCCTTCCCGACCGCCTGAGCGCACAATAGTCCGGTCGGCCTGGAAAGACCCCGCACCAGTCGGGGAACGGGGGTGGTCATTCCGCTTCGGCGATCTTTCCGATCCCAGCCACGGGCGCAGGCGCGCAGCCCGTTTTCGCCCTTGGGCGCTCCTCTGGCGCTCAGCTGGGTGCTCCTGGCTTATGCCGCAGTGGCTGTGGTCGCCGGCAGCGCCTTTGCGGCCATCCGGATCCACGACGATTACCTGCAGGTCATGCAGGAGGAGCGTGAAAGCCTGAGCGGCGAGACGGCCGCTCTGGCCAGCGCCACCCAGACCATGCTGGATCACGGCCTGGGGGCCGCTTTGGCCGGCGCGAGCGAGGTCCGTGCAGAGGGCGGCCTGGATCATGTGCCGCTGCTGGCTCTGGGTCTCGTGCTGCAACGCCAGCTGGCGGGTGGTGCGTACGTGCGGTCCCTCTTCCTGGAAGATCCCGGTCGATTCGCGCTCGCGAGCCGCACGCATGTGCTCGACGGCGCGAGCGCTCCGGCATATCTGACGCCGACAACCACCGCAGGCAACGTATGGGTGGGAGTTCCCGTACACGACCCGGAGAATCCCGCCCGCTGGGTGGTACCGATCGCGCGGCGGGCGCCGACCGGCCCCGACTCGATCGGCTGGGCGGGTGCCCTGATGAGCTTCGCCGGTCTCGAGCAGCTCAATCGGCGGGCAGGCCGGGTCGCGAGCCAGCAGGGGCTGCTCCGAGCCGACGGCATCATCCTGGCGAGCGTCGGCGACCGGCGCACCGGCGATGACGTCGGGCAAAGCCAGCTCTTCCACCTGGGCGCCGCCACCGGGCCGAGGGGCGGAATCATCACGGGCCGCGCCGAGTTCACGCCCGGGATGATGATCTACGCCTTCTTTCCGCTGCGCGGTGACTCCATGTACGTCACCGCCGGTCAGAGTCGCGACGAGGTACTCGCCGGCTGGCGCGCCCGCCGCCGGCAGTTGATTGCCGCCACCACCGCGTTCAGCGCCCTGGTGCTCATCCTGACCGCCTTTCTCAGTCACTACATGCGCGCGCTGCGGATCCGTGAGCGCGACTACAACACGCTGGTCGACAGCGCGCGGTTCGGCGTGTTCCTGCTGGAGGGCGAGCGGTTCGTGGACGCCAATCGCACGGCCGCCGTCATGTTCGGGCTCGAAAGCGAGCGCGCCGCCGTCGGGCTGACGCCCTGGCAGGTCTCCCCTGACCTGCAGCCGAACGGGCGGCGCTCGCGGGATCTCGCGCAGGAGCGGATGCTCGCCGCGACGCGGGAGGGCGGCAGCACGTTCGAGTGGACGTGCAAGCGCGCGGATACCGGGGAGACCTTCCCCGCGGAGATCGACCTGTCGAGCCTCAGCAGCGAGGGCACCATCCTCGCGCTGGTGCTCGTTCACGATGTCACCGTACGCAAGCGCGCCGAGGAGGAGCTGCGGCGGGTTTCGGCCGAGCTGTTGCAGCTCGAGGACGAGGAGCGGCGGCGCATCGGGCGGGACCTGCACGATTCCACCGGCCAGTCGCTCGCGGCACTCGAGATCGACCTGGCGCTGCTCGAGGAGGAGGCGGCGAAGCTCTCCCCGCGCGGCCGCGAGCAGCTCGAGCAGTGCGTGCGCCTCGCGCGCCAGTGCTCGGCCGAGATCCGCACCGCTTCCTACCTCCTGCATCCTCCCCTGCTCGATGAGCTGGGCCTCTCGAGCGCGCTGCGCTGGCTGGCCGACGGATTGCGCGCGCGCAGCGGCCTCGAGGTGCGGCTGCAGCTGCCCGAGCGGCTGGAGGGCGTCGCGCCTGAGGAGGAGCTCGCGCTCTTTCGCGTCGCGCAGGAAGCGCTCACCAACGTGCATCGCCACTCCTCGAGCCCCTGGGTCGCTGTCAGGCTGCGGGCGGAGTCGGGAAGCGTGGTACTCGAGATCGAGGATGCCGGCCGCGGCATTCCCGTGCCCCAGCCCGGTGATCCGGAAACCTCCGGGAGGTTTGCCGGGGTCGGCGTCGCCGGCATGCGCGAGCGCATCCGCCAGCTCGGGGGCACCTTCACGGTCGACTCGACCGAGCACGGAACGCTGGTGCGCGCCTGCATACCGGTCTCGGGCTACGCCGCCGGCGCGGACCCGGACAGCCACCGGGTGGTCGCCTAGTTGCAGCGCGTCAGAATACTCATCGCCGACGACCACGAGATCGTGAGGCGGGGAATCGTCGCCCAGATCTCGCACCGCTCCGATTGGGAGGTCGTCGGGGAGGCGACCAACGGGCGGGATGCGGTGGAGCTCGCGCTGCGCCTGAGCCCGGATCTGGTCGTGCTCGACCTCACCATGCCCGAGCTCAACGGCCTCGCCGCGGCGAGCCGCATCCTCGCGGCCTCGCCTGCGGCGCGCGTCCTCATCCTGACGATGCACGAGTCCGAGCAGCTCGTGCGCGAGGTGCTCGCGGCCGGCGCGCAGGGCTACGTCCTCAAGTCAGATGCCGGACGCGTCCTGATGGCGGCGCTCGAAGCCCTGCTCGACGGGAGAATGTTCTTCACGCCCAAGGTCGGGAAAATGGTGCTCGACGGGTACCTGGCCAACCCGTCCTCCGCGGAGCCTGCAGCGGAAGCGGCGCTGTCCGCGCGGGAGCGCGAGATCGTGCAGCTCCTCGCGGAGGGCAAGAGCAACAAGGAGGTGGCGACGGCGCTCGGGATCAGCGTGAAGACGGCCGAGACCCATCGCAGCAACATCATGCGCAAGAGCGGTTTCGGCTCCCTGGCCGAGCTCGTGCGCTACGCCATCCGCAACCGCATCATCGAGCCCTAGCCCGCGGCGCCGGTACAGGATCTCCCCCTGCGCCGTACCCGAAATCCCCGATTGAAGTTAACGTGCGCACGAGTATGGTAGCGATCCCAATTCAGCGATCTGCCACCCGCCGTGACCCCTCCCTTCGACCCCTTCATCGCGGCCCTTGCCGCCGGCACGGCAGCGCTCACCTGCCACGGGTCGCTCTCCGCCGCCCGCTGGCTCTCGGAGTCGCGCCGCCGAGGCTCGGCCACCCTCATCGCCGGCAACACCGCGGCGCTCGGGTTCGGGCTCTGGGCCGCCTGCGCGCTCGAGGCGCTCGCGCTGGCCGCGCACGGGTGGCCCTACACCGACGTCGCGAGCTGTCTGGTGCCGCTCGTCCTCGCCTGCGCCGGCCAGCTCTGCGGCCTGATCTTCGTTTCCGGCCGCGAGCCTGATCTGCCCGCCATCGCCGGCAGTGCCCTGAGCTTCACGGCGGCGATCGCGGAGACGCAGTGGTCCACCCTGCAGTCCGACGGTGGACTGCTCGGCTCAACCGCAGCGCGCGCCGCGGCGCTCGGCTGGCTGCTGCTGGCATTCATCGGATTCGTGGCCGGCCTCTGGCTGACGCTCGGGCGCCGCCCCGCCGCCGCGCGGGTGCCGCGCCTCGTGTACGTCGGCCTGTCGACCGGGCTCGCCGCCGCGATTCTCGGCCTCGGCGCCGGCGTGTTGCTTCACGGGCCGCTGCCGCGCTGCTGCAGCGACGGCCAGGTCGGCGCGCGCTTCCTCGCCGTGGCACTCGCTTCGCTGGCGGCTGCCGCTCTCATCATCAGGGAGCTGGTCGGGTGTTTCCAGCGCAAGCTCGACAGGCACGCCGGCCGCAGTCAGCGCGATCTGGCGGAGGCCCACGCCCGGCTGCACCACATCGCCACGCACGATCCGCTCACCGGACTTCCCAACTGGAATCTCCTGAAGTCGCGCCTCGCCGCAGCGCTCGCCGACCGGCACCAGCCGGGGCGAACGGTCGCGGTGGCGGCGATCGACCTCGATCGCTTCAGCGACATCAATCACTCCCTCGGCCACGGCGTCGGCGACGGCGTGTTGGTCGAGATCGCCCATCGCCTCGAGGCGGCGGTACCGGCGCCGCATACCCTGGCGCGCGTCGGCGGCGACTCCTTCGAGCTGCTCATCGACAGCGTGAGCGCCCGTTTGGAAGCGCACGCCATCACGAGCGCAATGCTGGCGGCTCTCGAGCAGCCGTTCATCGTGCACGGTGAGGAGATTCGCGTGCGGCTCAGCATCGGAGTGAGCGTGTGCCCCGACGATGCGCGCCGCGGCGATGACCTGCTCGCGCACGCGGAAGCCGCGCTGGTGACTTCCAAGCGCCAGGGCGGCGGGCGGGTGCTTTTCTTCGAGCCGAGCATGTCGGATTCCATGCAGGAGCGCCTCGCGCTCGAGAACGACCTGCGCCGCGCGCTCGCGGCGCACGAGTTCGAGATCCACTATCAGCCGCTGATCTCGATCCGCACCGGTCGGATTCTCTCGGTCGAGGCGCTGCTGCGCTGGCGTCACCCGCAGAAGGGCCTGATCTCACCGAGCTCCTTCATCCCGCTCGCGGAGCAGACCGGGCTCATCGTGCCGCTCGACGCCTGGGTGCTGCGGGAAGCCTGCCGTCAGGCGCGCGCCTGGATGGCGGAAGACGGCCTCAATGTCAGGATTGCCGTCAATCTCTCGGCAATGCAGTTTCGCTGCCACGATGTCCTCGACACCATCATCTCGGCGCTGAGCTCCGCCGGGATCGAGCCGCGGATGCTGGAGCTCGAGCTGACGGAGAGCGCGCTGATGATCGACCCGGAGCGGTCGGCGTCGGCGCTGAAGATGCTGCGCTCGATGGGGGTCACCATCGCCATCGACGATTTCGGCACCGGCTACTCGAGTCTCTCTTACCTGCGCCGCCTGCCGATCGACAAGCTGAAGATCGACCGCAGCTTCATCAGGGACCTGCCGACGAGCGCGATGGACGAGTCAATCGTCCGCGCCATCGTCTCGCTCGCCCACAGCGTGGGGCTGGACGTGGTCGCCGAAGGCGTCGAGACCGCCGAGCAGCTCGAGCGCGTCCGCGCGCTCGACTGCGACCAGTGGCAGGGATACTACTGCTGTCCGCCGGAGACGGCGGCGCAGTTCGCCGCGCGGCTGACCGATGACGCCGCGCTCTCCGCCACCGGAATCAGAGCCGCCCTGACCCGCCTCCTCGCTCAATGACTCAGCGGCCCACGACGAGCATGCAGAAGCCGTCGTAACCCTTGGCGCCGACCGTCTGGATGGAGGTTGCCTCCACACGCGGCTCGGCGGCGATGTCATCGTAGAGCTGGCGCACGGCCCGTACCGTGGATTCCCGCGTCGCGGCATTGATGATCTTGCCGTCGCGCACCACGTTGTCGAACACCATCACGCTGCCGGGGCGCGAGAGCTTGAGACAGCCGCGGAAGTAATCCGGATAGCCTTCCTTGTCGGCGTCGATGAAGAAGAGATCGAAGGGCCCGTCGAGCGAGGGCATCAGCGCCAGACCCGCGCCGACCCGGATCTCAGCCACTTCAGCCAATCCGGCCCGCGCCAGGTTGGCGCGCGCGACCTCGGCGTGCTTGGGGCTGTACTCCAGGCTGACGAGCCGGCCGCCGGGCGGCAGCGAGCGCGCCAGCCAGATCGCGCTGTAGCCGCCCAGGGTGCCGATCTCGAGGATCCGCCGCGCCCCCAGGGTCTTCGCCAGCAGATAGAGGAGCTTGCCCTGCGCCGCGGTGACCGCGATCTCCGGCAGCCCGGCCGCCCGGCTCGCCTCGAGCGCGGCGGCCAGCGCCTCCTCGGGACGCACGATGCGGTCGTTCAGGTAGTCGTCGACTTCGCTCCAGGTCTTTTGGCTCATCGCGATCCTCCGACCGTTGCCCGGCACCGATCTTACTGCGAGTCAGGAGCCGAGGGGCCGCCACTTCCGCTCTGGGGCGGGGCTCCCGCGCCCGGCACCTCCAGGTAGTCGCTGATCAGCCGGCCCAATCCCCAGGCGACGATGACCAGGCCCCACCAGAAGCTGTTGTCCCCGTCGGACTGCCACATCGCCACGGTGACCGCCGCTCCCACGAGGATCAGAATGATTCCCCTGCCGCGCCGCCAGCGCCGATACTCGCCGCGATACCTGGCGGCGTCGTAGTACCGGTCGTGCAGGAGCTCGGGCGGCAGCGGCGGCAGCTCGATGCCCTTCTCGATCGCGGCCATGCGCTCGAGGTGGTACATCTGGAGAGTCTCGCGCTGCCTGCGGACCTTCAGGTACATCGAGTACGCGGCGAAGGAGATACCGCCGATGATCGCCACGACCGGGATGAGCATGGTCATGACCCCGGTGAGAGAGTCCAGAAGAGAGGCCATGGAAGTGTTCTCCGAAAAAGTTGCAGGACGCGCTTGATACCCGGCAAGCTGGCGGCAGGTTTCAAGCGACCCTCGAAAATCGGTGAAACCGACTCCGCGGCGCCGGGGTATCAAAGGTCGCCGCGAGGCTCTCAGGGGGTAAGGCATGCACGCAGCGGTGAGCGAGGCCGCCGAGCGGGATCGGGACATCGTGGAGCTCCTGCGGCAGGCGGGCCGGGATCGGGCCTTCGAGGAGCTGCTGCGCCGCTACGAGGGCAAGGTCTACCGTCTGTGCTGCGCGCTGTTGCGTGACCGCACGCAGGCTGAGGATGCCGCTCAGGAGAGCCTGGTTCGGGTGTGGAAGGCGCTCGACCGTTACGACGAGCGCGCGTCGCTGTCGAGCTGGATCTACGCCATCACCCGCAACCGATGCCTGACGGCGTTGGAAAAGCGGCGGCCGCTCGATTCTCTGGATGAGATGGGCGAGGAAGCCGAGATCGAGTTGCCAGCCCCCGGGGAGCCCGGCGAGGGGCACGCCGAGCTGCTCGGCCTGGTGGAACTGCTCCCGGAGCGCCTGCGCCGTGCCCTGGTGCTCTATTATTACGAGGAGCGATCGGTGAGCGAAGTGGCGCTGATGCTGGGTTGCCCGGAAGGCACGGTGAAAACCACGCTGTTCCGGGCCCGCGCGGCCCTGACCGAGATGTTGAAGCGCCGTGGACTCGACGATCCCGCCTACTGGCAGGAGGACGCACCGTGACCGACCACCGAGACTCCGGCCTCGATCGCGCGCTCGATCGGGCGTTGGGCCGTACGCTGAGTGCCCCGGAGCTCCCTCACGCCTTCCGCACCCGTCTCAACGCCGCGCTGTCGCGGACCGCCGAGCCCGACCTCCTCTCGCTGCGCGACCGTCTGGAGAGCGAGCGGCGCCAACAGCTCGAGGCCCTGCACGCAAACTACGTGCGCGTCCGGCGGAGCACACTCGGCACCCTCGTCGGCGTCGCCTTCGCGGCCGGCGCCGCCACCACGATCGCCATGCCCTGGCTGCGCGCGCATCTCGGCGCCTACACGCCGATGGCGATCACCTGGGGGGCGGTTGCGCTCGGGCTGGGAATGGTGTTCCTGGATCCGTTGCGCACCCTGTTGCGGCGATTGTCTGAGGCGGAATGATCATTCCGCTCACCGTACAGACACTGGATGTTCCAGCATCCTGACGGGCGCCGATGGGTCGGCTATCGAGCCGGCGTCTACATCGTGGATCAGGCGCAGAGAAAGTCGGGCCCTTCGGCGGCAGAAATGGTGCGCACCTCAACTGCCGAGGTCCTCGAGCTGGCCCAAGTGGCTGGGGATCCATCACTTGGCTCGCGGAATTCCCGAGTCCGCATTCGACGCCCGCCGGATACCCCGCAGCGATACCCCTGCCGATCACGCCTCAGGCGGTGCCGACCAAGTACTACGCAACTCGCCTCGTGCGAGCAGCGAGGATCGATCTTCCGGACGAGCGGATGCGCTCATACATTGCGTCGGGAGCCAAATCGATCCCGCCGGGCCATGTAAGTGCGCCGTGCTCCAGGAACACTCTCGCGAACATCTTCTCGTCGCAAAGAGGATCAAAGCCGTCTCCGAGCGGCCCTTGGGACAGGCGAGGCCCGAGATCTGCAATGCCGGTCGTGCCATCCGCAAACGTAACTTCGACCTTGTATCCCGGCAGAGCCTTGAGCCGAACGACGGACCAGACAGCCATTACAATTACTCCAGTGGTTGAATGGGAACGGTCGGCGCAGGGACCGCGTAGGCAGGCCACAGCGCGTTGATCGCGTAAGCGCCCGTTACGACGCACATAACTCCGATTGTTCCGCTGATCCAAACATCTGCTATGCGCTCTCCATAAGACAATTCCCCCAGGAACCGCAACAAGAGCAGAGATCCAACCACAACCATCATGACTCCAAGCAGGCGGCCGACAAGGAGAAGCAGCCCAAAAAGGCGCACAAGATCCGGGTAACGCAACACAAATGCAAAAATGCGGCCACCTCTTCGCAATGACTCCCTTGGAGATCGCATTGATCCGCGCCCAAATAGAGCCGGTCCCCCGCGTGATTCCTCCGAGTCCAGCTGCCACGGTAGTTCTGCCGGATTGCGCACAGCCGGCTTCCTTGCATCCCAAGCATCGAAGAACCAGCGCAATCGCATCAGCCCAGGAATCGCAGCGAGTGCAGGGTGTAACTCCTCGCTGATTACCCTAAGGCCTTGCTCATACTTCCTCTGCTCATCGTCTGTAGGATTAGTCGAGTACAGCGGTGCATCGAGGGGATCAATTGCTACAATCCATTCGCCATTTTGAGGCCCCTGCGGCTTTCTGCGTAAGATACTGACAAAAAACTCAATCTCATTTACTTTGAGATACAGGGATGCCACGGGATAAATGACTCGCGGAAACACATAGATCGTCCCGAATTTCCCCGACAAGCCATGCGCAAGCGTATCTGCCAGCCTCCTGCGCGCAGATCGCTTGGGCAGGATCTCCAGGGTAAACATCGCACGCGGCCTTCTCAGGGAGTGAGTGCGTGGCTCGCCGCCGTGCCGTGACCGCTTCCGTTGCGTCCATATATTGTCCGAAGCGCGTTGTGAGATTCCGCGATAACGTACAGTTACCGATCCGGACCGGAGACGATCCCAAGCCACTAGACCACCCTGCCTTCCCGATCCACTGTGGAACGGAAGGATAGGCCGAGGCTTTTGAAAGTGAAAGGGGATTGGCGCCCTCCTCCGAGGAGGCACCAACGCCATGCACGTGCTGATCGCGCCGCAGGTTGTTCAGGGTACCGGCTCGTGCTCGGTCAGCACGAGCTTCTCCGAGACGATGCGGATGGCGCTGACGTTTCCGTTGCGATCAACGCTCCTTGAGGAGCGCGATTCCGAGTTGGATCCTCGC
>JASHVV010000427.1 GCA_030044385.1 Gammaproteobacteria bacterium | reverse complement strand
TCCAGGCCCTCCAAGGTGGCGCGCACGCGCGGGTCGTCGAAGGCGACTCCCAGGAGGCGAGCCAATTGCTTGCGGCGCAAGGTGACCGGCACCCGCGCGGGCAAATGATCCTCGGACCGACGTACGACAACCGGTCCAGCCTCGCCGCCGGCTATCGCCAACAGCAGCTCCGTCGCGCGCTCCACGCCGCGCTCCTGGTGCGACGGATCGACACCGCGCTCGAAGCGCTGACCCGCATCCGTGGTCAATCCCCAGCGCAAGCTGCGTCCGAGAACCGCGTCCGGCGCGAAGTACGCTGCCTCGAAAAAGATGTCCGTGGTTTCTGCGCTGACGGCGGTGCGCTGTCCCCCCATGATGCCCGCGATGCCTACCGGGCCTGCGCGGTCGGTGATCAGGAGAACGTCCGCCTGCACCTCGACGGCTTTCCCATCGAGGAGCGTGATGCTCTCGCCGGCACGCCCGTAGCGGACGCGAATCTCGCCGTTCAGCTTCGCCAGGTCATAGGCGTGCATCGGCTGACCCAGCTCCAGCATCACGTAATTCGTGACGTCCACCACCGGGCTGATGGACCGCACCCCGGCGCGCCGCAGCCGCTCCCGCATCCAGATGGGCGTCGCCGCCTGGTTGTTGACGCCTCGAACGACGCGCCCCGCAAACTTCGGGCAGCCCGCAGGTGCATCGAGGTGCACGTCAAACGTATCGCGCAAGGAGGACCCCGGACGCGCCGCCTGTCCACCCGGGGCAGCAGGCCCCGTCAGCTTCCCGCCCGAGAGCGCCGCGACCTCGCGCGCAACCCCGATCACGGACATCGCATCGCCGCGGTTGGGAGTGACGTTGATCTCCAGAGTCATGTCATCCAGGGCGAGATACTCGCGCAGGTCCATGCCCGTGGGCGCATCGGACGGCAGCTCCAGAATTCCGCTGGAGGCTTCCGCGAGGCCGAGCTCCTTCGCCGAGCACAGCATCCCCGCCGAGTCGACACCCCGCAGCTTCGCCGCCTTGATCGGGAAGTCCCCCGGCAGCTTCGCACCCACGATCGCGAGCGCGCTCTTCAATCCCGCGCGCGCATTGGGCGCACCGCAGACGATCTGCAGCGGCTCCCCCTGCCCCGTCGATACGCGGCAGACCCGCAGCTTGTCGGCCTGCGGGTGTTTGTCGGCGCTCAGAATCTCGGCAACCTGGACGCCCGAGAACATCGGCGCCGCCGGCTCCAGCGCCTCGAGCTCGAGACCCGCCAGGGTGAGCCGCGAGCCCAGCTCCTGCGGACTCCACGGCACGCGCACCCACTCGGTCAGCCAGGAATACGGAATCCTCATGCTCAGACCGCCCGGAACTGCTCGAGGAAGCGCAGATCGTTCTCGAAGAAGAGCCTGAGGTCGCTCACCCCATAGCGCAGCATCGCCAGCCGGTCGATGCCCATGCCCCACGCATAGCCGCTATAGCGCTGCGCATCGATGCCGCTCGAGCGCAGCACGTTGGGGTGCACCATGCCGCAGCCCGCGATCTCGAGCCAGCCGGTGTACTTGCAGGTGCGGCAGCCCTTTCCGCCGCAGAACACGCATGACATGTCGACTTCCGCCGAGGGCTCCGTGAAGGGGAAGTAGGACGGCCGCAGCCGCATCGACAGATCACGCTCGAAGAACGCCTGCAGGAACCCGTGCAGCGCCGCCTTCAGGTTGGCGAAGCTGATGTCCTCGTCCACCCTCAGCCCCTCCACCTGGTGAAACATCGGCGAGTGCGTCATGTCGGAGTCGCACCGATAGACGCGCCCCGGCGCCACGATGGCGATCGGCGCCCCGCGGCTCAGCAGCGCGCGGATCTGCACCGGCGAGGTATGCGTGCGCAGCAGCCGCCCGTCCGGGAAATAGAACGTGTCGTGCATCGCCCGCGCGGGGTGATTCGGCGGGAAATTCAGCGCCTCGAAGTTGTGGAAATCGTCCTCGATCTCAGGTCCCGTGACGACCTCGAAGCCGGCGCGGCGGAAGATCTCCTCCATGCGCAGGCGCGCCAGAGTGACCGGGTGCAGCCCGCCGCGCCGCTCGCCGCGCCCGGGCAGGGTGACATCGATGCGGCCGGCGGCGAGCTCGCGCTCCACCTCTGCCCGCGCCAATGCCTCGCGCCGCGCCTCGATGGCGGCCTGGACGCGCTCCTTGGCCTCGTTGATCCGCTGGCCGGCCGCGGGCCGCTCGGCGGCGGGCAGGCCGCCGAGGGATTTCAACTGCTCGGTTAGGGTGCCCTTCTTCCCGAGCCAGCGCACCCGCGCCTCATCGAGGGCCGCGAGCTCGGCGCATCGGGCCACCTCGCCCAGCGCCTCGCTCACGAGGGAGGTCAGGTCCTGCATCGCGCAAGGCCCTCCCCGGGTTACGCGATACCGAGTGCGGTCTTCGCCTGCTGCGCGATGGCGGCGAACGCCGCGGTGTCGTGCACGGCGATGTCCGCCAGCACCTTGCGGTCGATCTCGACACCCGCTTTTCCTAAGCCGTTGATGATCCGGCTGTAGGAGAGGCCATAGATGCGGGCCGCGGCGTTGATGCGCGCGATCCAGAGCGCGCGGAACTCGCGCTTCTTCGCCCGCCGGTCGCGATAGGCGTACTGCCCGGCCTTGATGACGGCCTGCTTCGCCGCGCGATAGACCTTGCGGCGGGCGTTGTAGTAGCCCTTCGCCTTGCCCAGAACTTTCTTGTGACGGCGCCCGGCCGTCACGCCACGCTTGACTCTTGCCATGTTGGATTACCTCGTGCGCGCGTTACTTGTGGTACGGAAGCAGCTGCTCGAGACGACCGGTATCGGTCTTGTCCACGAGGCTCGTACCGCCCGAGCGGGCATGGCGCTTCACCTTGCGGTCCTTGTGGCCGAGGTTATGGCGGCGATTGGCCGAGTACCGCTTGAAGCCTTTCGCCGTCTTGCGAAAGCGCTTGGCCGCGGCCCGGTTGGTTTTCAACTTGGGCATCGACTGAAACTCCTCAATTGTTGCTGTAGCCCCGGTCGCCAGACGCCCGGAC
>JASHVV010000426.1 GCA_030044385.1 Gammaproteobacteria bacterium | reverse complement strand
CGTCGGATCGAATGCTTCCCCTGGATAGCAAAGGTCCCATAGCGCACGAACCAGCCTGTCTACGGAGGGGAGCGTTGTCCCGGCTACGTTGATAGCTGAAAGGGAAAAACCCGCCCCAGTGAATAGAACGGCAGACCCGCGCTCGAATTGCGTCCTCAGATGGGGAACAAATGTCGTCTCGATTTGAAGGTCATCCGTCATTGAATTTGTCGCTCGCTTGAGGAACGCAATGTCACGCTACGATGCCAAGTTCAGCATTGTGCGTCGCACAGTGATCTGAGTGCTATAGCCACGACATCAGGAGCAATATGATTACACCCGTTTGGGGACACGCGCTCTGCAACTGACTCCTAGGCGATATATGATCTCGACGGCACCGGTAGGGCCTAGAACGCAGCCGGCTCGCGACTATGTGGCGGCTCAAAGCCCCTTCGCAGCGACCAGCTTCTCGATTACCTTCGCCTTGTGATCGACCACGAGGTGCGAGTATCGCTTGACCATCGCAAGCGTCTTATGCCCAAGCACGTCGGCGATTTCGAGCAGCGATGCTCCCTGCGCCGCCAGCATGGATGCCGTCGTGTGCCGCAGATCGTGGAAATGAAAGTCGCTTATCTCTGCCGCCTCCAGCGCCACGTACCAATGCCCGTCGAAGTGCTCATAGGGTCCCGGAAATCCGGACGGCTGGGCGAACACGTATTCGCTGCGGGCCGAGTTCTGTAGCTTCAACTCGCGCAGCGCATCGAGCGCCTTCCCGGCGAGGGGGAGCGTGCGCTGCTCATCGTTCTTCGTCTCACGGACGAGCGCCCGCGCCTGTTTTAGGTCGATATCAGCCCACTTCAGCCGGGTCAACTCGCCCTTGCGAGCACCCGTCGTGATCGCCAACAGAACCAGGGCGTGCAGCGCCGGCCAGTCGGACTTCGCGCACGCATCGAGGAGTGCTGCGCGCTCGTCATCAGACAAGAAGCGCGTTCGCCCACGGGGCTCCTTCTTGCGACTGATATCGCTCACGGGATTCCGTTCCGTGAGCCGCCGCTCCTTCACTGCGAAGGAGAACGTGTGTGAGAGCGTCGCGATGAAGCGGTTGACCGTGGCGCCGGTGCGCTTGTACTGCTTCGGTGCGATCAACTCGCCCGTCTTCTTGTCCTTGCGCGGCTTACCGCGCTCGAAGGGTTCGGCCAAGAGCTTGTCGCGCGCCTTCGAGATACGATCCGCCGTGATCTCCGCGAGGGAGAGGCCTGCGAACTGTTTGGACCACCAATCGAGCTGGCGGATTCGCGTGGCCTTCTCCTTGGGATCGAATTCGGCGAGTACTGTCTCGATGTACTCCTTGGCGAGCGCATCGAAGCTCGTGCGCTTCGCGGCTGCGTGAGGGAAATGCCTGCCCTCACGAATCGCAGCCTCGAGCGACTCCGCCCAGGCTACGGCTTCCTTGCGATTTGGAAATCTGGCCGACTCGGGAGGACGTCCTTTCCGCCGAACTTGGACGCGGTAGCAGAGTTCACCGGTCAGTGGAGAAACGAGACGTTGAATGGAAGCCATGCGTGCGAACCTGCGTGGCATGGAGTTGGATGAATTGCACTGAGTGTGCACCGAATTTTTATTGTTGTCGATACATAGTGGTAAGTGATTGTTTTTATTGGGGCGTGACGGAATCGAACCGTCGACCAGCGGATTAAAAGTCCGATGCTCTACCGACTGAGCTAACGCCCCGCGGGAACGGGCGGCGGGCTGGGTCCGGGATGGGCCAGACGCCGGGGGCGGCATGATACTACAGGCCCCGGCGGCTCGTGGGACCGGGGGCCTGGCGGCCCCGGGACCGGCGCCGCGCCCGGCGGCCGGCCGCCCGCTTCCGGAACCTGGCCCCGTTCCTCAGCGCGACTCCCTGAAGAGGTAGGCATGGGCGGCGCTGACCGGCAGCAGCTCGTCGCGGGCTTTGACTTTGACCTCGAGCCTGCCCCGGAACGAGCGGTAGATGCACTCGATGGCCGCCACGTTGACCACCACGCTGCGGTGAATCTGCCAGAACACCTGCGGATCCAGCTTTTCCCGCATCTGGCGCAGGGATGAGGTCACGAGGAACGCGCCGTGCGGCGTGACCACGGTCGTGTACTTGGTGTCGGCCCGCAGATAGGAGATCTCCGCCACCGCCAGGACGCGCAGCTCCTCGCCGTGCGGGACCGTCAACCAGCGGAGGTACTTCGCCTCGGCGCGGACCGCCTGCCGCAGGAGCTCGGAAAGCCCGCTGAGGTCCGCCGGCGGATCGCGCAGCCGCGCGCGCAGCCGCTCTATGGTCTGACGCAGGCGGGGGACCGAGATCGGCTTGAGCACGTAGTCGACCACGCCCTGCTCGAAAGCCGAGAGCGCGTATTCGTCGTATGCGGTAACCAAAACGGTGTGAGCCCGTCCGTTGAGCCGTTGCGCCACCTCCAGCCCATCGAGGCCGGGCATGTGAATGTCCAGAAAGAAGACATCCGGCCGCAAGCGCTCGATGGCCCTCACCGCCTCGATCCCATCGCCGACCTCGGCCAGGATGAGGAGCTCCGGCCACAGCATGGCGAGCGTATCGCGCAATTCCGTGCGGACCAGGGGCTCGTCCTCCGCAATCACTGCCGTGGGCGCGTTCACCAGCGTGTTTCCGGTCGCTGCGCCGCAGCGCGCTCCACTGCGGCGCAGCGCGCCACCGTACTGCGCAGAGCGTCGATCAGCTCTTCGAGCTTCCCGTCGGCCCCCGAAACTCCGGCCGCATACAGCTCGCGAATCTCCGCCAGTCGGCGCAGCGCCAGCGCGGGGTCCATCCCCGCTTCCGCGACGGCAATGCGTGAAGCGATCACGCGTCGCTCCGCGTGCGCCCGTTCCAGCTCATCGTCACGCAGGCGCCAGAGAAAGCGGGTAGTGCTCTGTCGGTTGAGATAGACCATCAGGGCAGTTCCCCAGATGAGCCCCACGTCAAAGAAGTCGTTCACCATGCCGGCCGGGCCGTGTCGCGATGCGAAGACGCCGAAACCGACGTCGAGCATCCACCGAGCCACAACGTTCGCAACCGAAGCGCACAGCAGCACTACGACGAACGCACGCCAGGTTCGCCAACCGCGACGCACGATCTCGTCACCCGCAAGCGCAGCCAGCATCGCAAACATTGCCATCACGGCTTGGGCGCACAACAGGTACACGAGCAGGCGGCGAGTTGCAACGTGCTCTCCCCGCGAGAGCCAATCTGTGGTGGCAAACAGCAACCCGAGGAGCTGCGTCGCCAGGGCGATCCGCCAGGTCACTCCGCCCAGCACGGCGGCGGCGAACCGCGCCGCTGCGCGTCCCGGGCTGGAGAATGCGGACGAAGCACCCACACCCAGACCGCCGGCCTCAATGCGCCGGCAGCGAAATGCTCGCCACCACGCCGCGCGGCTCGCCGAGCCGCAGCGATAGAGTCGCTCGCGGGCCATACATCATCAGCAACCGCTGGCGGACGTTGGCGAGGCCCATGCCGCAACCCTGCCGGACGTCCAGGCCACGGCCGGAATCGGCGACCTTGACCAGCAGCATATCCCGCTCACGCGTGGCGCTCACATGGATGAAACCTCCCTGCACGACTCGACTCACTCCGTGCTTCAGGGCGTTCTCGACCAGAGTCAGCAGTGCCATCGAAGGAACGGCCAAGCGGCCCAATTCCTGCGGCACGCAGATCTCGTATTCCAGCCGCGTGCCCATGCGCGCCCGGTAGATGGCGAGGTAGGCCTCGACCAGCTCGATCTCCTGGGTCAGCGCCACCTCGCTCGCGCGCAACCGCGGCAGCGCGGCCCCGAAGTAATGGATCAAGTGATCCAGCATGGAAGCGGCCGCGATCCGGTCGCTCCTCCCCAGAGCGCGCACGACCGACAGGGTGTTGAATAGAAAATGAGGCTCGATCTGCGCGCGCAGGAGTTGCAGACGGGTCCGCTGCAGCTCGGAGTCGAGGCGAGTGCGCTCGATGCGGCTGCGCACCAGCGCATCCGCGGCGGCACGGGAGTCGCTGTGATAGGCGCAGACCGCCACGACCAGCAGGGTGGTCAGGAGGCCACTCAGGATGTATCCGGCCGACTGCCAGCTCCACGAGTACGTGATGCCCTCGACGTACTCGCACCAGAGGAACATCGGTACGGCCGCGGCGAGCAGCCACGCGGCCCGCCGCAAGCCCGACCGTGGACCCGTGTTGACGACGATCGGCGTGAGAATCGGCCCGGGAAGGACGGCGATCAGGCCGAGCCACATGCCCTCGCGGAAGGTGTGCAGGGCCGAAGTCAGGTCGCCGCGGGTGAGCTCCCCGAGCGATCCCGGCAGCACGCTCCAGCCGTTATAGAGCAATGTGAGCGTCAGAATATAACCGAAGCCGTTGAAGAGCGCGCGCGCCCGGTCGAGCGCCAACGGCCGCCGGCCGAGCCACGCCTCCGCAGTGATGCTCACGGTGAATCCCCGATCACCGGTCGGGCGGGAGGAGGGTCCCGCTCCGCCGGTTTGAAGCCGCATGGCGGCACACGCGGGCGATCGTAGCAGAGGCATTGCCACGGAGCCATGTCGCGGGCCCCTGCCGGCCGCGGCAAATGGCCGCAGGATGCGCCGCCGGGACTCCCGGTCCGCGCATTCGCTCTCTCTGCAGACACTTTCGGGCACGGAAAACGGCGGCTCGTCGGAAAGTGGCGGCGGAGGCAACATCGCGGCGCGACTCTGCACGCCGGCCACACCGCCGGACCTTCGTGCCGCCGGTGCCATCGAGGCAAAGCAACCGACTAAAACTCAAATCCATTCATGCGGGAGAACCACAATGAAGGTCTGGATCAAGTCGATGACCGCCCTCGCCCTGCTCGCCGGACTGGCTTGCGCCGCCCAGCAGGCGCGCGCGGGCTGCGGCGCGCCGGATGGCGCCGCCATGAGGCCGGCGGTATTTCGCGGCGATGCCGCCGGTACGTTTCTCAGGACCGGCTACGCCCTGCAGGATGCCGCGTTCACCCCCGCGGGCTCGCGATTCGGGGCCGCCATCACCGGGCTGTGGAAATTCACCTTCGTGTCCGACGGCACCCATTCGGACGGTCCCCCGCCCAACGCGCTGGTCGACGCGGGTTTCGTGACATGGCATGCCGATGGCACGGAGATCATGAACTCGGGTCGCGCTCCGGCCAGCGGCAGCTTCTGCATGGGCGTCTGGGAGCAGACCGGGCCGAGAGCCTACAAGCTCAACCACTGGGCGCTCAGCTGGATTCCGGCGTACATACCCGGCGCGACCCAGAGTTGGTCCGAGGTAGGCGGACCGGACAGCGCCTTCCAGCCGGCCGGGCCGACCAACATTCAGGAAACGATAACTCTGTCCGCCGACGGCAACACATACACGGGAAAGTTCACCATCACCAACTACCATTATGATGGCAAGAACATAACAGACGCCGATCCCGCGGCTGGGACACCGCAAATCATCAGCGGAACCGTCACCGCGACGCGAATCAATCCTTGAGCCTCGCCGGACTGCCTCGGCACCGCCCCGACAGGCGCACCGAGGCGGTCCGGCCCCACGCAGCGCAGCGGCCGGACGCTAGGAGTGCCGGTAAATCGTCGGATCGGGGACACCGGCGGCTTCGAAGCCGGCGCGGCGCAGGCGGCAGGAGTCGCAGCGGCCGCAGGCGGCGCCGAGATCGTCGGCCTGGTAGCAGGAGACGGTCTGGGAATAGTCGACGCCCAGGCGCGTGCCTTCGCGGATGATGCGCTGCTTGGACCAGGAGATGAGAGGCGCCTGGATCCGGCAGGGATGACCTTCGACGCCCGCCTTCGTCGCGAGCGCGGCGAGGTGGCTGAAGGCCTCGATGAAGGCCGGGCGGCAATCGGGGTAGCCTGAGAAATCGACCGCCGTTACGCCGATGAATATGTCCTCCGCGCCGAGGACTTCCGCCCATCCCAGCGCCAAAGCAAGCAGAACGGTGTTGCGCGCGGGAACGTACGTCACCGGAATGCCTTCCGTCGGCTTCTCCGGAACTGCGATGGAGGTGTCGGTCAGCGCGGAGCCGCCGATGCCGGCGAGATCGATGCGCATGATGCGATGCTCGCGCGCGCCGAGGGCGCCCGCGACACGCATGGCCGCATCGAGCTCCGCGGAGTGACGCTGGCCGTAGTCGACGGAGAGCGCATGGCACTCGAAGCCCTGCGACCGCGCGATGGCCAGTGTGGTGGCGGAATCGAGGCCGCCGGAGACGAGGACGACAGCGCGGTGCGAGGCCATGCGGAATGCTCTCCTATTTCCCCGGTACGTTGCCCCAGAGATACTTGTGGAGCTGGATCTGGAAGCGCACCGGCAACCGATCCTCCAGGATCCAGTCGGCGAGCTGCCGGGCGGGCAGCTGCTCGTGGCTCGGGGAGAAGAGCACGGCGCAGCGGCCTTCCAGGCCGAGCTCGCGCACCTTGGCGCGGCTCCACTCGTAGTCGCCGCGGTCGCAGATCACGAACTTGACGAGGTCTTTCTTCCCCAGCCGCGCGAGCTCCGCGTAACGGTTGCGCGGCTCCTCGCGGGAGCCGGGAGTCTTCACGTCCACCACCCGCACCACCCGCTCGTCCACCCCCTCGAGCGACATGGCGCCGCTCGTCTCGAGCGACACGCGGCAGCCGGCCTCGCAGAGTCGGGTCAGCAGGGCCAGGCAGCTCTTCTGCGCGAGCGGCTCACCGCCGGTCACGCAGACGTAGCGCCCGCCCAGCTCCCGCACCTTGTGCACCACCGCCTCGAGGTCCCACCACTCCCCGCCGTGGAAGGCATACTCCGTGTCGCAGTACTGACACCGCAACGGACAGCCGGTAAGCCGCACGAACACCGTTGGGATCCCGACGGTGTCCGCCTCACCCTGCAGGGAATAGAAGATCTCGGTGATCTTGAGCCGCGTCACCAGTGCCCGTCACTGCGAGGACTGCTGCTTCAGCAGCGCCTGCGCACGGCTCGCGGCGTCCGTGCCGGGAAACTGGCTCACCACCCGCCGCAAGGTGGCGCGGCCCTTGGCGGCCTGACCTTCCGCGAGCTGCGTGTTACCGAGATCGACCATGGCGGCGGGCGCCTTGCTCGAGTTCGGCCATTGGTCGAGCACGGCCTGGAAGGCCTTCGCCGCCGACGCGAAGTCCTGGTTCACGTAGTGCGCCTGCCCCAGCCAGTACTCGGCATTGGGCGCGAGCGGGCTCGAGGGATACTGCTTGAGGAATCCATCGAAGCCGCTGATGGCCACCGAGTAGCTGCCGGCCTTGAGGGCATTGAAAGCCTGGCCATAGATCGTCTGCTGGGTCGAGGTCACCCCCGGCTCGCCATCCGAGCCGGAGTCCGCGGAGCCGGCGGCGGCGGCGCCCGCGGAGCCACCGTGCTCGAGCGCCCCGACGCGCCTGTTGAGATCGGCGTAGAGGTCGCGCTGCTGCTGCTTCAGAGCCCGGTTGGCGTTCTGCAGCTCATCGATCCGGCCGCGCAGGTCGCGCACCTCGGCCTGAAGCGTATCCACCTCCTGGGCCATCTGCATCAGGCTCTGGTTCGACATGATCCGCTCGACCCGGGACACCCTCGAATCGAGGTCGTTGAGCTTGATCTGCACCGGGTCCTGATCGGGCGGTGTCGTGGCGCACCCGGCGGCGAGTACCGCGGCGAGCGCGAGGGGGACGAGCGGACGCATGGCGGACTCCTTACTGCGGTGGCGCCGGCGCCTGCGGCGGCTGCAGGCTCGGCGTGAGATACACGATGTCGACGCGCCGGTTCTTGGCCCAGGCCGACTCGTCGTGCGCCGGGTCAACCGGATGCTCCGCGCCGTAGCTCACCACGGTGATCTGGCTGGCGGAGGCGCCCTGCAGCAGCAGCGCCTGGCGGACGGCCTGCGCGCGACGCATGCCGAGGCCGATGTTGTACTCCGGCGAGCCGCGCTCATCGGTATTGCCTTCCAGCCGCACGCGGGCATCCGCGTGATCGGAGAGGAACTTGGCGTGGGCCGCGACGATGTCCGTGCCATCGCCCTTGATCACGGCGCTGTCGAAATCGAAGTAGATGGTGCGCTGGGCGAGCTCGCCCTGCTGCGGCCCGGCGACCGAGTTCTGGTTGCCGAAGGGACCGCCGTTGGCGTTGGCGCCGCCTTGGGCGCCTTGCGACGCGGCGCCGGCGCCGCCCGCGCCATACTGCTCCTGCCCGGCAGTCGAGGGCTTCGGCTTGTGGGTCGCACAGGCGGCGAGCCCGAGGCACCCGGCCAGCAACATCAATACGAGAGTTCGACGATACATACACCCTTCTCCAGGTTCGCCGCCAGGCGGCAGCTCTTGTTGGACGTTCGGACTTGGCTACTGAACGGCTACTGAATGAACGGACCCCAGGCCGGATCGCGCACCTCGCCTCGAGTCGGCTTCAGGGAGAGGCCTGTCAGGCCGTCGACGGAAATCGACGCCAGGATGCCGGCCTCGCCCTCCCCCGGCCGCGCGGCGTACATGATGGTCGCGCCGTTCGGCGCGAAGCTCGGCGACTGATCGATCGGGCCGTGCGTCAGGATCCGCAGCTCGCCGGTGGCGAGATTCTGCACGCCGATGCAGTAACGGCCGCCGTTGTCGCGGGTCACCAGGGCCAGCAGCTTCCCGTCGGGCGAGATATGGGCACCGGCGTTGTAGTCGTCGGTGAACGTGATGCGCTCCGGGATGCTGCCGGGGGTGATGCCGATCCGGTAGATCTGCGGCTCACCGGCCCGGTCCGACGTGAAGTAGACGGACTTGCCGTCCGGCGCCCAGTTCGCCTCGGTGTTGATCGCGGGCGCGTGGGTGATGCGCGTCAGGTGCTGGGTTCTCAGGTCGAGGACGTAGATCTGCGGGTGGCCGCTGACGCCGCTGAGGGTGAGCGCGAGCTTCTGGCCGTCGGGCGACCAGGCGGGCGCTCCGTTGATGCCGGCGCGCATGGAGACCATGGTGCGCTGGCCCGTCAGCACGCGCTGCACGTACACGGCTGGGAGATGATCCTCGAACGATACATAGGCGATCCACTGTCCATCCGGCGACCACGAGGGCGACATGATCGGGAAGCGTGACTGCAGGATGAGATGCTGATTGTAGCCGTCGGCGTCGGCGACCACCAGTTGGAAGGTCTGATCCGTGCCCTGCCCGACGACGGCGATATACGCGATGCGCGTCGCGAAGGCGCCGCGGATGCCGGTAATGGCTTGATAAATGACGTCACTCACACGGTGCGCCGCGTTCCGCAGCGCCTCGGCGCTGCCGACGAATTGTTGCCGGGCGATGCTCTGGCCGGTGAGCGCGTTGAGCAGGTTGAATTGCACCGCGAGCTGACCGTTGGCGGACGGCACGACCCGGCCGACGACCACGTAGTCGCTCCCGGCCGCCTTCCAGTCCGCGAACTTCACGTCCGCGGCGCGGGTGGGCGTCGCCGGCATGCGGTCACGCCCCAGGGCCGTGAAACGGCCGCTGCCCACCAGGTCGTGCTGGACGACATCGGCAACATCGGTGCCGTCGCTCGGCGCCTGCGCGAACGGCACGATCGCGATCGGCACGGGGTGCGTCACCCCGGAGGTGATCTGGATCTGCAATTGCGCCCACGCGGGGGACGTGAGGCACGCGGCCGTCAGCACCGCGAGGAAGATCCGCAGCAGGGGCGCGCTTCTCGGTGTCGGTTTCATGGGTCTCGCGTCAGTTGGTCGGCTGGAAGGTGATTCGGAGCTGGCTCGGGAACGGCACACCGTCGGGCGGCGGCGGCAAGGGCGAGGCGTTGTACACGGCGGTCTGGATGGACTGGCGGACGGCGTCATCGCCATTGCACTGGCCGATGCTCACTCCGGTGACGGTGCCGCCCGGTATGAGGCTCACGTTGAGCACGCACACTATGCCCGCCTGCGCGGTCGGCGGCTTGATCCAGGCGTTCTGAATGCGTGAGGTGATCTCGCTAGTCCAGCTCGCCAGGGCGCCGCTGGTCACCGCGGCCTGCGCCGTGGCCTGCGCGTCCTCCTGCAGGCTCTGGCGCAGCTCGGCTATCCGCGCGGCGCGCGCCGCCGCGGCACGCGCCGCCGCCAGTTTCTGCTCCTCGGCGAGCTTTTTCTGCTCCTCGAGCTTCTTTTGCCGCGCCAGCTTGGCCGCCTTGGCCGCGGCCCGCTTCTTGGCCCGCGCAGCCGCCTGGGCTTGCTCGGCCTGCTTGGCCTCCGCGGCCTGCGCCGCGGCGGTGGCCGCCGCCGCTGCCGCCGCTTGCGCCTTGCGCTGCGCCTCTGCCTGCGCCTCGGCCTGCTGGCGGGCGAGCAGCTCCTGCTGCGCCTCGGCCTCATGCTGAGCCTCTGCCTTGGCCGCCTGGTCGCGCATCGCCTGCTCGTCCGGCGTAGGCAGCGGCGGGCCCTCGGAAGGCTGGACGGGAACGGGCGGCGCCTTGGGTTTCGGCGCCTGGATCGAGGCGGTCCCGATCCCCTTCAGGGTGCGGGCATCGACGACCGTCGCGTCGATGGGCGGGGTCGGCGCCGGCGCGGGATGCCGGAAATGCCAGACGCCGATGGCCAGCAGCACGATGAGCGTGCCATGCAG
>JASHVV010000425.1 GCA_030044385.1 Gammaproteobacteria bacterium | reverse complement strand
GCGGCCAGCTCCGCACGCGTAATCGGAGCGGTGCCGTCGTAATCGAGGTCGTGTGTCGGAGAAGTCCCGGCAGCCTGGCTCGCAATCCCCCACACGGGCACGGTCACCGCAACCAGCAAGGCAGCTGTTCCTGCCAGAAGTCGCTTGAGCATCGCAGTCCTCGTCTCCATTACCATCGGTACTGGGGCCCATGGTAGTACACCCCGCCGGTGGGCAGTGAAGACGACGAGGTCCCGCAGACCGGCTCGGGGCCTGCGGGACCTCCAGAGGGACGCTCCTTTATCCCTGCGCCGGTCCCTCGGCGCTCACTTTTCGTTCAACGAGGCGAGAAGTCGAACAGGTCGAACAGATCGCCGATCGCCGGCGTGTTGAGCGGCACGTAGGGGTTGCTACCGCTCGCCACGGGATCCGGGAGATTGTCGCGACTGCGGTACGATACCGGAGGCAGATGCCAGTTGCGCTCGATGAATTTGAGGATCGAGACGTGATCCGTGTACACATGGGAGATATACCCGGGCTTCGCGTACGGGGACACCACGAGGAGCGGGATGCGCGTGCCATCGCCGAAGAAATCGAGCGGCTGCACGTAGCCCGAGTCGTAGTAGCCGCCGCCCTCGTCCTCAGTAATGAAGATGGCGGTGTCGTTGGCATAGGGCGACGCCTCCACCTGGGTCACGATCTTCTGCACGAATCCCTCGAACAGGTCGAGCTTGGACGAGGACGGGTGGCCGTCGGTGTAGCCGCTCGGCTTGACGAACGACACGGCGGGCAGCGTGCCGTTTTTGATGTCGGAGTACAGATTCACCGAGTCCTGGATGTGTGCCGCAACCTGATCCGGGTGCGTCATGATCGAGGTGTCGTACTGGAAGGGATTGCAGATGTTGCAATACTCGTCCGCCTTCGGCCCGGGCGTCCCGTAGTTGAGCTGGTACGGGTCGTTCACGTAGTTGTTCCACTGGTCCCCGTAGTACTTCCAGGAGATGCCGTGCTCGTTCATGTCGTCGCCGATGCTCGGCGTCGACGAGGGCGGAACGGTGAACGGCGTATTGGCCGGATTGTGGTCGGTGTAGGCGTCGTTGCCGTTGCCGAAATAGCCCGGATTGTAGTTATTGAGCAGGTAGTAGTGGCCGGGCTGGCAGTGCGGATCGATCGGATGCGGCAGACTCGCCAGGTAATCGAGGATCGGCCGCACACCGGGTTGATTCGGATCGGAGCAATCGGTGTAGGAGCCGCCGCCATAGACCGGACTGTTGGTATACGGCGGAGGATAGCCAGCGTTGTAGCTGACGCCGTAGCCGTCCTCGGTATACCAATTGTTGGTGCCCGCCGCCGGATTGGGGTTCTCGACCTCGTGGACGGTGCCGGCATCCGGGGTACCCGTGTACACCTGCACGCCGTTCGGCGGCACGGCCGGCTCGCCGTTGCCATCACTGAACCAGATCATGTCGCCGTGGCCGAGCATGATGTGATTCGCGCCCGTGCCGCCATTGACGGACTGGTGGAAGTTGTCGCTCATCGCGTACGTATTGGCGAGGCTGGTGAGGTATGGCACGTCACCCTTCTGCACGTTGTAGAACCCGAGCGCGGTCGAACCCTCGCCGGTCGTCGTCGCCCCCGGCAGATAGTTCGTGCTGAAGCACCCCGGAGTCGGATTCGCCGGGTTGCAGACCGCGGGCTGAGTAACGCCGTCCGTGCCCGCGCCGGTGGTCACCTCGACCCACGAGAAGAGCTTCCCGTTGCAGCCCGAAGGATTGTCGGGCGTGGACCGCGAGGCGCTGCAATTCAATTGCTGCCACATCTGATAGAAGCGGTGCACCGGGCTCTGGGCATAGTCGTCGTAGACGAACGTCGAGCCGTTGGTCAGCTGGAAGGGACCGGCGGGCAGCGCGTTCACGTCGGTGATGCGCTGATCCGGCGTTCCGCTGCTCTGGCCCGTGCCGCCCGTGAGCAGGTCCTGGTAGTAGGACGCCGGCAGGCCGCTTTCGGACTGCTGGGCGAGCACCAGGCTCGCCGCACACTGGCTGATCGGAGTGCCCGCGCCGCACTCGTTCGGAATGTAGGAGACCTTGGGGCCACCGACCAGCGGCGAGGGCAGATGGTCGCTCGGGAACTGCTGCTTCGGCGGACTGAGCAGGAACGGATCGCTCGCGCCCAGATCGGCGGCGGCGAGCTGGTGCGCCTTGTTGAAGTTGGGCCCCGGAATGGCGTTCTTGTTCGCGTCGAGGGCGATGATGCCCTCGGAGAGCAGGTTGTGGACCGTAACGCCGGGCTTTTTGGGCACGAAGGTCGCGAAGACGTGATCGAAGCTGCGATTCTCCCCGATGATGACGATAACGTGTTTGATCGGAGTGGCCGTGTTGTTGTCAGAGTATGACAGCGTGTCACCGGAAGCCGGAGCGCTCGGGACCGCCGCCGTGGCGATCGCCGGGCCAATCGACATCTGCAGCAGCGCCAGTGTCCCGATCGCGAGGTGCGCGCAGCCCGCGAACCGGGAACGAAAACCGTGGAGGACCGTCATAGAAATCTCCCCTGATGGCTGGTCGTTGACGGGGAGAGTTTTAGTGGATGACTGTTACCCCCGCGTGTCCGTGTCGTTACGGGCCGGCCTTTCCGGCCGGCTCGACCTCGATCGTCCCCATCATGCCGGCATCCTCGTGGTCGAGGATGTGGCAGTGATAGATGAAGGTGCCGACGATGTTCGGATCGCGAAAGTCCATGCGCAGCCGCACGCTGGGGTACTCGAGCTGCCGGCCGTTGTAGTACGGCACATTGACCGTGTCGCGCAGGAAGGGCTCGTGGACCGGAATGCCGTTCCAGGCCACTAGCTCGAAATGAAGCTGGTGGATGTGGAAGTCGTGCAGCTCGCCGGAGCGGTTCTCGATGATCCAGTCCTCGACGGTGCCCTGCCTGACCACAATGTTCGGCATCGGGGCTTTCGGATCGAACGCCTTGGGCTTCTGGCCGTCGACCGTCAGATAGAACTCCGTCGCGCTGGCCGGATCGCTCGGGTTCGCGAGCTTCTCGGAGAAATAGAGCCTTCGCACCCGCACCGGCTGCACGTCACCGAGCCAGGGGAGCGCGGGAGGCGGCAAGGGCTTGGGGTGCAGCGGCAGAACCGACTGCGGCTTGGGAGCGTCTTTCGAAGTGATGATGGATGCCAGGGCGCGGTTCGGATCGTTCTCACCGCCCGGTCCCGTATCGACCGTGCGCGTCACGAGCAGTCCGGGAACGCCGGGCGGCGGCCCCTGGACGACGAACTCGGCTCTCGCCGCGGGCGGCAGGCCGATGTGATCCACCCACACGATCGGGGGCGAGGGGCTGCCACCGTAGCGGAGCGGAACGCCATCGATCGCGACGATTCCGAGGCGCTGCGGGATGTTGCGGAACAGCACGGCCAGATTGAGATAGGTGATGGCCGAGGCGTTCACGACACGCCAAAGCTGTCGCTCACCCGGTCTCATCAGGATGCGGGCCGGCGGATAGTCCGGATAGGGCACGGGCACGAAGTTGACCGACAGGTCCTTGGCCGGCTGGCCGAAGCCGGTGCCATTGTTGGCCACGTCGCCGTCGTGGTCGATGAACAGCTTCGGCACCACGGGCTCCGATTTCGAGGGCGGCGCGTTGGGATTCAACAGATCCTGGTCACGGATCACGAAGACACGCTCGGGCAGGCCCGCCAGCGCAGGGTTGGCGCGCGCAATGCCCTCGACTATGAGGGCGCCGGATGCGCCGCCGAGTACCTCCACCTCGCTGAAGCCGTGGATGTGCGGGTGATACCAGTAGAGGCCCGGGGGCTCGTTTGTCGGAATGCGGAAGCGGTACTCGAAAGGCGGATCACCGGGCAGGATCGATGTCTTGAGCACGTCGTCTTCGTGGCACACCGGCGGGACGGTGAAGCCGTGGAAATGAAGATTCGTTGCGACGGCAGACATTGTCCCGCGGGTACAAGGGCTCGAGGAGGCGCTCTTCATGTCCATCGTCGTGCTCATGCCGGCCATTCCGGGTCCCTGCGGCGTCGAACCGTGCACGGCAGTCGCTCCGCCGACGGCGGTATCGAAGTCGACCAAGCGGTCCGTGAGATGGAGGATCAGCAGGTCGCCGGGATGCAGTCGCAGCGTCGGCGATTGCGTACCGTCGGGCAGCAGATAGCAGTAGCGGACCGAGCCGTCCTTCTCTTTGAAGTCATGGATGGTGAGATCGACCTTCAGGACACCGTTGCCGCTGCGCAGGTCCTTGGGCTCCTGCACGACGCTGCCGGGCGCCGGGCGCGGACACCAATCGTGCGGCAGATCGCCCGCCCGGGCGCGACCGGTCAGACCGAGCGCAACGGCGATCAGGCACCCTGTCGCGAGATGGTGAGCCGTGCGAAAACCCGACATTCCTCGTCCTCGTCCCCGCGCTCGGTGGGGGTCAAAGGAGCCGACCGTAACTCCCTCTCATTGCGAAACCATGACAGGCCAGGCAAGGCGGCAGACAGGAGCTGTCACAAACGGGGCGTACGCTTCGGACGATGCGCCGCGCTGCGAGAAAATCCCCGGGATGTAAGCGTTTCGCCCGATCGATGGGCCATCGAATCACTCCTCTGGTATTGGCGAGCGTCGGCTTCCTGGTGACCTTCACGATCCGCTCGTGGCGCGAGGGTCTCCCGCCGCTCGGCGGAGCGGCCCACGAGATCGTGAACACGCCTCGAGGGCACGCGCCTGCTCCCGCGCTCAGGACGCCCGTCGCGGCTTCTCCGTTTGAGCCCGGCCCACCGTCGGCGGCCGTGCTTCCGCAGCAGACCCCCTGGCCGCACGCCGCGTCCATACCCACCGTCGCCTCGGCGGTTACTCTCGCTGACGCTCCGGACTATCTCGATGAGAGAGCCCGGGAAGCCAACCGCAGCAGCAGAATGCGCTAGCCGCGAATGCTCAGGGATTGTGCAAGGCGCACCCGTCGCACCAGGTCTTTTCCTTCCGGCTGTAGGCCGGGAATTGCGTATCGAACAGCGGCGCGTCGCGATCCTGCCGGTCTAGAACCTGGAAATGCAGGCTCAGGACCTGCGTCGGCGTGAGATTCAGATCGCCCATCTGTTGGTATCCGATTCCCCGCGCCAACGCGAAGTTCAGGTCGCCGAGATAATTGATCGTTGCGGAAGCGACATCGAACTTGTACTCGAACCCCGGTGGAGCGGAATAGCGCACGCC
>JASHVV010000424.1 GCA_030044385.1 Gammaproteobacteria bacterium | reverse complement strand
ATCCGCAGTATGCGATCTCGCTCGACGCCTGGGAGCGCCTGCATGATGCGCGTGACGCCCGCGGCCGGCGCCTCGAGGTCTTCAAGGTGCCGATGCCGGGCCCGCTGCACATGACGGCCGAGGAGGCGGGCGGGCTCGTGCCGAGCGAGACGATGAAGCGGCGCCATGCCGGCGACCGGCTTGCGGCAAGCTACGTGAACTTCTACATGGTCAACGGCGGCATCGTCATGCCGTTGCTCGATCCGCGCACCGACCAGACGGCCGCCGAGGTCTTGAGCCAGGCCTGCCCGGGGCGGCTGATCGTCGGCGTTCCGGCGCGGGAGATTCTGCTGGGCGGCGGCGGTCTCCACTGCATCACACAGCAGATCCCGAGCTGGGAGATTACCCGCACGCGCCCCGGACCGGGACCGGGCGCCAAGCTACATTAGCCACCGGCCAGCCGGCCGGCGGCATCGAGCCAGCCGCGCTGCGCGCGCCGATAGTGGCCCGGCGCGATCCGCGCCTGCTCGAGCAGCTCGCGCACAACCTTGCGGGCCTCGTCCCGCTGCCCATGGGTGTCGAGGAGCTGCGCGTACCTGACCGCGGCCTCGGCGCCCGGATAGGAGTGGGCGAGCTCCCGGTACTGCGCCAGCGCCTGCTCCACACTGCCCTCGCCCTCGAGCGCGCGCGCGTAAAGAAGCTGTCCTTCCGGCGAGCGGAAGTCCGGATTCTGTCGGAAGAGCTCCGCGAGCGTGCCGCGTGCCGCGGCCGGGGCGCCGCTGCCGAACTGCGCGCGCGCCAGGCCCAGCATCAGGTTGGGATCGTGCACGTAGAGCCCGGTCAGCGTCTGCCGGTACTGTTCGATTGCCTCCTCGTAGCGTCCATGGCGCACGAGCTCGTCGGCGTAGCGTTGCCGCGCGGCGACGTTGCCGGCGACGCGCGCCTCGTTCTCGAACCGGCGCAGGTCCGCGAACGGATCGACGGCACGCTTCAGTCCGCGGGCGGTGCGCTGCGCGGTGCGGCTGCGGAAGAGATCGGGGAGGATCTCGATGCCTACGTAGGCGAGCGCGGCAATGAAGCCGATTCCCGGCCAGATGAGCACCCAGATCCAGAGCCAGTTGCGGCCGGTCTTGATGCAGTGGACGATTGCCGTCCCCTGAAGGATATATGGAAGCAGGAGGTAGACGATTCCCATCCCGCAATCGTAACGCATCTCGACGCCGCCACCGCCGCCGGGCCTCGCGCGCCGGCCGATGCGATATGCTCGGCGCCATGGGGTGGTCACGATCGGTCGGGAGGCGCCGGGGATTGCAGGCTCCGCACGTGCGAGTCGCATGGATTCTGCTGTCGCTCGCGTCTCCGATGATGGTGGCCGCGCAGCAGGCCGCCGCGCCGCAGCTCGCGGCCGGCGCATCGACCAGCGCATCGACCAGCGCGGCGGTGCCGCACCGGCTGCGGATCGGGCTCGTGCTCTCGGGCGGCGGCGCGCGCGGCATCGCGCACGTCGGCGTGCTCGAGATGCTCGAGAAGCTGCACGTGCCGATCGATGCCATCGCGGGCACGAGCATGGGCGCCGTGGTCGGCGGGCTGTACGCGAGCGGCCTCTCACCGGATCAGATCGAGAAGACGCTCCGGTCGATGAACTGGCAGGAGGCGTTTCGCGACCGCCCGCCGCGCGAGGACCTGACGCTGCGCCGCAAGCAGGAGGACGAGAGTTTCCTCGTCAACTTTCCGATCGGCATCAAGGGCGGCAAGCCCGTGTTGCCCAAGGGGCTCATCGAGGGGCAGAGCCTCACGGAAGTCCTGCGCCGCCTGACGCTGCCCGTGGCGCGGATCGCGAGCTTCGACGATCTGCCGACGCCGTTTCGGGCCGTGGCGACCGACCTCGAGAGCGGACAGGAGGTGGTCATCGGCTCCGGCGATCTCACGAGCGCGATGCGCGCGAGTCTGTCCGCGCCCGGTGTATTCGCCCCCGTCGAGCGCGGCGGCCGGCTGCTGGTCGACGGCGGTATCTCGGACAACGTGCCGGTGGATGTGGCGCGCGCGATGGGCGTCGACGTGCTGATCGTGGTGGATGTCGGCTTCCCGCTGTTGCCGCGCAACAAGCTGAACAGTGTCACCGCCATCTCCAACCAGATGGTCGCGATCCTGATCCGGCGCAAGTCGCAGCAGGAGCTCTCGCATCTCGGGCCCAACGACATCCTGATCCGCCCGGCGCTCGGCGACACGTCATCGTTCGACTTCGGCAACGTCAACCGGCTTCTCGGTGTCGGCGCGGATGCGGCCTGGAAGATGCGCGACCGCCTGGCCGCGCTCGCGGTGAGCCCGGCGCAGTACGCGGCATACCAGGCGCGGCGACAGGGGCTGCGCCAGCCGCCGCCGCGGATCGACTTCGTCAAGGTCCAGACCGGCCCGAACGTCTACTCGCAGCCGATCGAGAAGCTGTTCAAGGACCTGGTCGGCAAGCGCCTGGATCCCGATACGGTCGGGCAACGGATCACGACTCTCTACGGCGAAGGCGGGCTCGACACGCTGGATTATCGCCTGGTGCCGCAGGACGGCCAGTACGGACTCCTCGTCGATGCCCGCGGCAATTCCATCGGCCCGAACTACATGCGGCTGGGCCTGAGCCTGCAGGACGATTTCGAGGGAGATTCCACCTACGACGCGGCGGCGCGTTACGTGATGTCTGATATCACGCGCACCGGAGGCGAGTGGGTGACGGACGCGGAGATCGGTCAGACGGAGCTCCTGTCCACGGAGGTTTTCCTGCCGCTATCGCAGTTTTCCGGCTGGTTCGTGATGCCGCACACGTCGATCGAATCGCGCAACCTGCCGTTCCTCATCGGGCAGAGCGAGCGCGCCCAGTACCGGGTGCACACGCTCGATTACGGGCTCGATGCCGGCAAGGAGTTCGGCAACTGGGGGGAGATCCGCGCCGGGGTCTATCAGGAGGAGGGATACTCGCGCCTCACCATCGGCGATCCGAGCGATCCGCTGCTGCCGTTTCCGGCGTATCAGACCTTCGGGTCCCGGACCTACTTCTCGCGTTTCAGTTACGACACGCTGGACGATATCAACTTCCCGCACTCGGGCGAGCGGGCCTCGCTGCAATGGAGCGGGGCGCGGAACGTGGTCGGCGGCGAGATCAACTCCAACCAGGTGACGCTCGATTTTCTGGCGGCGCACACCTGGAGCGAGCGCAACACGCTCGCGCTCTCGGTGTCGGGCGGCAGCACACTCAATCGGGTGACGGACCTGCGGATGGAGTTCCCGCTCGGCGGCTTCCTCGACCTGTCGGGCCTGAGGCAGTACTCACTCTACGGGCCGCACTACGGGATCGGGCGGCTGCTCTTCTATCGCAACGTGGGACGGGGCGGCACGGGCGATTTCGACGTGCCGATCTACCTGGGCATGTCGCTGGAGGCGGGCAACGTGTGGCAGGACATGAGCGACGCCAAGTTCACCAACCTGCACGAGGACGCGAGCGTCTTCCTGGGGCTCGACACCTTCCTGGGGCCGGTTTACCTGGGGACCGGCTATGACGATCACGGCAACCAGGAGTACTACCTGTTCCTCGGCCGGACCTTCTGAGCCTATAGCCCCCGGCTCTCCGCCAGATTCTCGATCTTGTCGAAGACCAGCGACGGCCGGTCGCCGGCGCGGGAGTACGGGTGGCGGCGGCTCATTTCAGCCAGCGCGGCGTCGCGGTCCAGCGGCGTCGGGTACCAGTGGATGCGGTGCCACTCCGGCCCGAGGATCTTGCGGAACGGGTCGCCCGGCGGAAGGCTGACGCGGATGCCATAGGGCCGAAGCTTCTCGACCATCGGCGCTCTGAGGTTCTGTGGCTGGCTGATACCCATGGGCGCCGAAGATTAAGGCGGCCCAGCCGGCCGCGCAAGCCGCGGCATCCAACCGCCGGCTTGAGTTGGCGGAGCACCGGCCCCACACTGTTCCCGTGCGCCGGGCGGGTGGTCGCGCCGGCCGGATCCGCTGCTGGAGAGCTCAACCATGGGATCGCTCGGCAAAAAGACCGTCATGCCCACCGCCGCGGCAGCACTGCCCGGCCGCAGCACGCCGCTTCAGGTGCCGCAGACGCATTACGTCAACGGTCATCGCATCGTCGCGCCGTTCCCGGCCGGACAGCGCGAAGCCGTATTCGGCCTGGGCTGCTTCTGGGGCGCCGAGCGGCTCTTCTGGCGGCTGCCGGGGGTCTATTCGACCGCGGTCGGTTACGCCGGCGGCTTCACGCCGAATCCAACCTACGAGGAAGTCTGCACCGGCCTCACCGGCCATGCAGAGGTGGTCCGCGTCATCTACGATCCCGAAAAGCTCGATTACGAGGATCTGCTCAAGGCCTTCTGGGAGTCGCATGATCCCACCCAGGGCATGCGTCAGCAGAATGACATCGGCACGCAGTACCGCTCCGTGATCTACGTGACCGACGCCGAGCAGCGTCAGGCCGCCGAGGACTCGCAGCGCGCCTACCAGGCGCGCCTCAGCGCCGCGCACCGGGGCGGGATCACGACCGAGATTTGCGATGCGCCGCCGTTCTATTACGCCGAGGACTATCACCAGCAGTACCTGGCGAAGAATCCGGACGGCTATTGCGGGCTGAAAGGCACGGGAATCAGCTGTCCGATCGGCGGCAACGCGCAGGTTGCCGCGCACTGACGATCGCGAGCCCGGAGGACCGTCATCTGCGACGGCGCCGCGGCCCAGGCGTGCTGCCGCTCACAAAATCCGCCTGCGGGGGTCGGCTTTTCCGCCGCGAGGCCGAAAACCGTGGACTGCCGGAGTAATGTCCGCAATCGGGGCTCGGCCGTAGTGTTCAGGTTCCTGTCATCGCTGTTCCGTGCAGCCCGTGGATCCGCGGCATCGCCTGCCAGGCGCCGGCCCGCCGCCCCCGGCATCGCAGGCTTGGCCGGACCGCCGCAGATCGCGAGCGGCCTTCCCGGCGATCTGAGTCATCTGCCCGAGCCGCCGGTATTGCAGCCGGCAGACTCGGTGCCATTCCTCGATTCCGCCGAGGTCTCGAGGAGACTCCGGGGGCTGGAGCTGGGAGCGGACCTGCCCGCCGCCGCCGACCGGCAGGACCCCGCGCACGACCGCGTCGTGGCCGCCGCCCTGGCGGCGATCGGCGATCCGGCCAGCCAGCGGAAGTACTTTCCCCGGCGCCCGAATCTGCTCCCGGAGCTGATCCGCGCCATCAACAGCGAGAACGTCTCGGTGCGGCAACTGGTGCCCAT
>JASHVV010000423.1 GCA_030044385.1 Gammaproteobacteria bacterium | reverse complement strand
ATGGTCCCGACGCGCCCGCGGCCTTCCTCGACCACCAGGAGACTTATCTGCGTGGCATCTTCGGCTTCTTCGGCATCACCGATATCGCCTTCGTCCGTGCCGAGGGCCTGGCGGCCGGCGCCGATCAGCGCCAGGCCTCGATCGCCGCCGCCACGGCCGCGGCGGCCAGGCTCGCCGCATGAGCCGGCCGAAGCCCTTGAAACGGTCCCCATATTGAGCCCGAAACCCCGCCGCACGGCGGGTGGGAGACACGAATGAGCACTCCATCCATACGCGGCGTCTCGCGGGTCATACGCGGCATGCCGACTTCCGACGGCGCCGGCGTCAAGCTGACGCGCGTCATCGGCCAGCCGCGGCTGCCGGATCTCGATCCGTTCCTGATGCTCGATGAATTCGGAACCGACAACCCGGGCGACTACATCGCGGGCTTCCCATCGCATCCTCACCGGGGATTCGAGACCGTGACCTACATGCTCGACGGCAGGATGCGCCATCGCGACAACCATGGGCACGAAGGCGTGCTCGTACCCGGCAGCGTGCAATGGATGACCGCGGGGCGCGGCATCGTGCATTCCGAGATGCCGGAGCAGCAGGAAGGCCGGATGCGCGGCTTTCAGCTCTGGATCAACCTGCCGGCGCGCGACAAGATGACGGCGCCGAAGTACCAGGAGTTCGGGCCGCAGATGATCCCGGCGACCGACCTCGGCGGTGGAGCGCGCGTGAAGGTGATCGCCGGACAGGTGGCGGGCGTCACGGGGCCGATCGCACAACCCGCGACCGATCCGACCTATCTCGACGTGGAGCTCGAGCCCGGCGCGACGCTCTCGCAGCCGCTCGCCGCCGGCCACTCGGCATTCCTCTATGTGTACGAGGGCGCGGTCCGCGTCGGCGCCGGCGAGTCCGCGGCGACGGTGGGCACCCACGAGCTCGCGGTGCTGACCGATGGCGACTCGGTGCAGCTCGAAGGCCGGGAGCCGCCGCGCGACGGAACCGTCAACCGGGCCATCCTGGTCGCCGGCCGCCCGCTGCGCGAGCCGGTGGCCAAGCACGGCCCCTTCGTGATGAGCACCCGGGAGGAGCTGATCCAGGCCTTCCAGGACTATCAGAACGGGAAGTTCTGAAGGGCGTCAATCGGCGGCGGACAGCGCCGGCTCGGCGAGCCCCTGCCGCTCCTTCTCGTGATCGGCCGCCAACAGGAGGTAGACGGCCGGCACGATGAAGAGGGTGAAGACCGTGCCGATGGAAAGGCCCGCGAAGATCACCCAGCCCATCGCCTTGCGGCCCGCCGCCCCTGCCCCCGTTGCGATGACGAGCGGCAGCACTCCGAGCACCATCGCCGCGGTGGTCATCAGGATCGGCCGCAAGCGCACCGCCGCCGCCTCGATGATGGCGACGCGCTTCGGCTTGCCGGACCGCTGCAGGTCGTTGGCGAACTGCACCATCAGGATGCCGTGCTTGCTGATGAGACCGAGCAGGGTCACGAGGCCCACCTGCGAATAGATGTTGATCGTGGTGGCGCCGACGTTGATGACGAGCAGCGCGCCAAAGAGCGCCGTGGGCACCGATACCAGGATCACCACCGGATCGCGGAAGCTCTCGAACAGAGCCGCGAGCGACAGATAGACGATGATGAGCGCGAACCCGAAGGTGTAGAGGAAGGTGTTGGAGCCCTGCATGTACTGGCGCGAGGTGCCCGAGTAGTCGACCGTGTAGCCGGTGGGGGCCACCTCCTGCAGCGTCTTTCTCAGGAAGGCGAGCGCCGCTCCCTGCGAGGAGACCACCCCCGCGATGGTCGCGGAGTTGAGCTGCTGGAAATGGTTGATCGATTCCGGGACGGTCTGGCGCTCGAGGTGCGCGATGGTGCCGAGCTTCACCAGCGTGCCGTTGGCGGCGCGCAGGTGCAGATCGAGAACCTGGTGGGGATTCAGCCGGTACTTCTGCAGCACCTGCGGAATGACCTTGTAGGAGCGGCCGGCGATCGTGAAGTAATTGACATAGCCGCCGCCCATGGCCGCGCCCAGCACCGAGGCGACCTCCTGTTGGGTGAGGCCGAGATCGGCCACCATGTCGTGATCGACCGCGATGGTCTCCTGCGGCTCATCGATCTTCAGGTCCGAATCCACGAAATAGAAGACGCGGCTGTTCGCCCGGGCGCGGCTCAGGACCTCCTGCGAGACCCGGTAGAGGTTCTCGATCGGCTCGCTCGTGGTGATGACGAACTGCAAGGGCAGGCCCTGCGCGCCGGGCAGCGGCGGGAACTGGAACGGTATGATCTCCGCGCCGGCGATGGTGGCCCATTTTCTTCCCAGGACGTTCTGCAGCTCGCTGGCCGATCGGCTGCGCTCGCTCCAGGGCTTGAAGAGGATTCCTCCCAAGCCCTGCGATACGGACGGCGTGCCGACGATCTGGAACGCTCCGCGGTACTCCGGAACCGACTCCCCGGCCGCGAGAGCCTGGCGGGAATACGTCTCCATCTGCGTGTAGGTCGCATCGGGCGGCCCGATGAGCTGATAGGCGACGAACCCCTGGTCTTCGGTCGGCGCGAGCTCGGACCCGGAGGTCATGAAGAGCGGCGGCAGCAGGATCAGGATCAGCGCCAGGAGCACGATGAGCACCGGCCAGGTCTCGAGCCAGCTCGAGAGCGTGCGCTGATAAGTCGACCGCAAGCGCGAGAACCACCGATCCACCAGACGGGCGAATCGATTTTCCTCCTGCTCGGGCCGGAAGATGCGCGAGCACATCATGGGCGAGAGAGTGAGCGCGACTATCGCGGACACCGTGATCGCGCCGACGAGCGTGAAGGCAAACTGGGTGAAGAGCGCGCCCGTGAGGCCGCTCTGGAACGCGATGGGCGCGTACGCGGCCACCAGCACGACGGTCATGGCGATGATCGGGCCGCCGAGCTCGCGGGCGCCCGCGATGGCCGCCGCCAACGGCGTGGCGCCTTCCTTCATGTGCCGGTCGATGTTCTCGACGACTATGATCGCATCGTCGACCACGAGCCCGATCGCCAGCACGAGCGCGAGCAACGTCAGCAGGTTGATCGAGTAGCCGAGCGCCAGCATCAGGACGAAGGCGCCGACCAGGGACAGCGGCATCGCGATCGCGGGCACGGCGGCCGCGCGCGGACTGCCCAGGAAGAGGAAGATGACCGCGGTGACGATGAGCAGCGCCTCGATGAGCGTCCTGAGGACGTCGCTGATCGAAGCGCTGATGAAGGTGGTGGCATCGAAGGCGACCGACTGTTTGATGCCGCTCGGAAGCTGCGCGGCGATCTGCGGCAGGACCGCCTTCACATCGCGCGCGACGTCGAGCACGTTGGCGGTCGGTGAGGTCCTGATTCCGACGAACACGCCCGAGAGGCCGCTGTAAGAGACGCCGAAGTCGTAATCCTCGGCGCCGAGAACGACGGTGGCCACATCCTCGAGCCGGACGATGGCGCCGTTGGCCTGGCGGATCACGAGCCGCTTGAATTCATTCAGCGAATGCGGGTCCGTCGAGGCGGTCAGGTTGACGCTGACCATGTCGCCCTTGCTCTGGCCCGCGGCGGAGAGATAGTTGTTGGCCGCGAGCGCCGTGTAGACGTCACCCGCGGTGACGCCGTGCGCCGCCATCCGCTCCGGATCGAGCCAGGCGCGCAGCGCGAAGGTCCGTCCGCCCAGGATCTCGGCGACCTGCACGCCGGGGATGGCATTCAGCTTCGGCTGCACGACCCGCAGCAGGTAGTCGGTCACGTCGTTCGTGGCCAGTACCTTGCTCGAATAGTTCAGGTACATGGCGTCCACGGTCTGGTTGGTCTGCAGCGAGATGACCGGCAGCTGCGACTCGGGCGGCAACTGGTTGCGCACGGCGTTGACCTGGGCGCTGATTTCCGTGAGCGCCTTGCTCGACGGATAATTCATCTGCAGCGTCGCCGTGATCACGGAGCTGCCGGGGCTCGATACGGAGGAGAGGTAGTCGATTCCCTGTGCCTGGGCGATCGCGGCCTCGAGCGGCTGGGTGATGAAGCCTGCCACGGTCTGCGAGTCGGCGCCGTAGTAGGTGGTGGAGACCGTGATGACTCCGTTCTCGGTCTGCGGGAACTGCGTCACCGGCAACTGGAAGATGGCGCGCAGGCCGAGCACCAGGATGAGCAGGCTGACGACCGCCGCAAGGACCGGCCGCCGGACGAAGAGGTCGGTGAGCTTCACGCCGGGCCTCAGTGCTCCTGTGGAGTCGGATCGGGGTCGTCGCTCGGCAGGACGCTGTTGTTGATCGCGAGCTGCGTTCCGTTCTTGATCTTCATCTGACCGCCGGTCACGACCACATCGCCGGCCTCGAGACCCTTGACGATGGCCACCTGGTCGCCCCGCGACGGCCCCAGAGTCACGAAGGTGAGCTGCGCCGTCGGATGTCCGGCCGGCTCTTTGGGGCTGCGCACCCGATAGACGGTCTCACCGTATGGATTGTAGGTGACTGCGGTTTGCGGCAAGGTGAGATACCGTTGCTCGGCCCCGACGTCGATCGTCGTGCGCACGAACATGCCCGGGAAGAGCCGGCGCTCGGGATTGCGGATCGTCGCTTCGGCCTCGAAGTTGCGCGTCGAGGCATCCACCAGCGGATCGATGGACGTGATCCTGCCCTCGAAGGTCTCCCCGGGGAACGCGTCCGCCGCCACGTGCACGATCTGGCCCACGCGGACGCGCGACAGGTCGTCCTGGGGCAGGCGGAAATCCACAAAGATGGGATCGAGCGACTGCAGGGTCACGATGGCATCGCCCGGGTTGAGGTACTGGCCCGGGTTGACGGTGGTAATGCCCAGCAGCCCGTTGAAGGGCGCGCGAATGGTCTTCTTGGCCACCAGGGCGGCCTGCGCGGCTTCCTGCTCCCGGGTGCTCTTCAGGTTGGCGATATCGGTATCGAGCTGCGCCCTGCCGATCGCCTGCGCCTGGTATTGGATGAGGTCGCGGTGATAGGTCAGCGCGGCCAGATTCGCCTCGGCCATCAGCGCCTTGAGCTGCGCGACGTCCGGATCGGCATTGAGCTGTACCAGCGTCTGTCCGGCGCGGGCGCTTGCGCCGGACTTGAAGTCCAGCTTGCGCACCAGGCCTGCCACTTCGGTCGTGACCTCGACGCCGTGAATGGCACGGAGGCTGCCTACGGCCCGCACCTGCGGCTGCCATTCGGAATAGGCAGCCGTCGCCGTGCTCACCGTCTGCGGCATCGGGACGCTCGCCGCCATGACCTTGCGGATGACGTGCACCTTCCAGCCCACGAGCGCGGCGACCAGGGCACCCATCAGGACCAGCACGATGGCCAGCCGCCATCTCATAGTGCGCTTCACGAAGACTCCCCTGCGCAGCAGGCCGACCGGGACACTTTCAAAGGGGCGCCACTTTAGCAGAAAGCCGGGCTGTTTCCCCTCCGAGGGCGCATCCAACCCCAACAGCCGCTGGCCTCATCCGCCCTGCCCCTCCCGGGTGCCAGCAGTGCCGACCGAGCCTTGCGGACCGGTCCGCCCTGAGCCTGGCCTTCGCGGCCTCGGCCCCGGCGACCCAGCGGCGAGCCGGCCGGCCGGCCGGACCTCCCCGGGGGCGTTCGCTGACGGAGGAGGCTTGCAAATTTTTCACGGTTTGCGGTAACTTACATGTTTCATGTTTGACCCATCGTCTGTCCGGAGGTTGCGGTGAAGAAGTCCATTCTCGTTCTCTGCGTGATTACGGCCGGCATGCTCGCCGCCTGCAGCTCACCCAACGCCGACTGGCAGAAGGCGACTCAGCAGAACTCGGTGGCCGCCTATCAGCAGTTCATCCAGCAGCACCCCGATGACGCGCGGGTGGAGCAGGCGCGCAACCGCATCAACGCACTGCAGGACGAGGCGGCGTGGAGCACGGCCAAGAGCGCCAACACGCTGGACGCCTACCAGCAGTATCTGCAGCAGGAGCCGAATGGCATGCATGCGGCTGACGCGCAGGACGATGTGAACAACCTGCAGGCGGCTGCCGCATGGCAGACCGCGCAGTCCACCAATACGGTCCAGGGCTACCAGGACTTCCTGTCGAAGTACCCCAACGCCTCACAGGCCGGTGACGCGCAGGCCGCGCTGAAGCAGCTCACGGGCTATCAGGCATTGCTCGCCTCGACCCGCTCCAAGACGCTCGCCGACAAGCTGGCGCAGCGCCTCAAGAGCAAGTACGGCAACGAGCTGCAGGACGTCGTGGTGGTGCCGCCGACCGGCAAGTCGAAGCTGAACGAGGTTCGCTCCGCGCCGATGACGGAGTCGGACGCCAAGGCCGCGTGCGCGAAGCTGCGCAAGGCTCACGTGCACTGCACCGTGGTGAAGAGCGCCTCCTAACGCTCTCTGCCCGTTCCGTCCCGCTCGCACTAAGTCGCCCGCCGCAGGCCCCGCCTGCGGCGGGCGCTTGCGTCTGCGGCCCATTTGCGGTACGTATTTCCCATGAGCGGCGCGACGTCCCGACCTGATCCACGCTTCATTTGGGTCATCGTGTCCGGCTCCGGGCGTTCGTGACCGACGCGAGCGATCTCCCGGACGATGTGCGCGCCCTGCTTCAAGAGCACATCGAGTCCTACGAGCAACTGGAGACCCTGCTGCTCCTGCGGCGCGAGCGCTATGAGGAATGGACTGTCGAAGGGCTGGCGACGCGGCTGCGCGTGCAGGCCGAGCTCATCGGGCCCGCGCTCGCGGGACTCGAGGCGAGCGGCCTGGTGGGCACCATCGGCCAGGCGCCGCCGCGGTTTGCGTACCGGCCCGCAAGCTCCGGGCTCGATATCGCCGTGGGACGTCTCGAGCGCGAGTACGCCGAGCGGCCGATCCTGATCATCCAGCTGATGAGCGCCAACGCCATCGACCGGCTGCGCACCGCAGCCCTGCACACGTTCGCCGACGCGTTCGTCTTGAGCGACAAGGACAAGGGCAGTGGCTGAAGCGGTCTACATCCTCTGCGCGCTCACCAGCTTTCTTTGCACGGCGCTGCTCTACCGGGGCTATCGCGCCAACCGCACGCGCCTGCTCTTCTGGGCGAGCCTCTGCTTCCTGTTCCTCACCCTCAACAACGTCATCCTCTACGTGGACCTCGTGATCCTGCCGCCGCAGATCGAGCTCTTCTGGTACCGCAACGCCGCGGCCGTGATCGGCATGCTGGCGCTCGTCTTCGGGCTGGTCTGGGAATCGCGTTAGGGAGCCTGACCATGAAGATCTTCATGTGGGGTGTCCTGGCGATGGCGAGCCTGGTGGCGGCGCTCTTCTTCCTGCGCTTCTGGCGGGCGAGCCGGGACCGGCTGTTCGCCTTCTTCGCGCTCGCCTTCGCCGGTCTCGCCGCCAACTGGGTCGGCCTCGCCTTCATCAATCAGCCGAACGACGAGGCGCGGCAGGAATACGCCTACGTGGTGCGGCTGGTCGCGTTCGTGATCCTCATCATCGGCATCATCGACAAGAACCGCCGCAGCGGCGGCAAGCTGTGAGGGGGTCCGCGCTCAGGTGAGCGGGCCGCCCACGGCCAGCAGCAGTTGGATCGTGTCGAGGTACTGGCGCGACTGCGCCTGCAGGAGCCCGAGCTGCGCGCGCTGGCGCTCGCGCTGGGCATCGAGGACCTGCAGCAGGCCCGAATTGCCCGCCTGATAGCTCTGCCGCGCGAGCTCCAGGCTCGCCTGCGAGGTATCGCGCGCATTCGCCTGCGCGGCGACGAGCTGCGCATCGTGGTCCAGGGCATCGAGCAGATCGGCGACCTGGCCGAAGGAATCGACCACCACCTGCTGATAGCGCGCCGCACTGGCCTGCAGCGCATCGAGCGCCGCCCGCCGCTCGGCGCGCAGCGTGCCGCCGTCGAAGAGCGGCTGGGTCAGCCCCGCGATCAGCGACCACGCCGTGGAAGAGGCGTCGAAGAGCGTCCCCGGGGTCAGCGCCTGCTGGCCGAGAGTCGCGCTCAGCGCGATCTGCGGATAGAGATTCGCGGTTGCGACACCGACCGCCGCCGTGGCGGCATGCAGCTGCGCCTCCGCCGCCAGGATGTCGGGACGGCGGCGGACCAGTTGCGAGGGCACGCTCACCGGCAGCTCCCGCGGGAGCCGGATGTCCGTGAGCTCGAGGTCCGGCTGCGACCAATCGGCCGGCGGACGCCCGAGCAGCACCGCGAGCGCATGCCGCGCCATCGCGAGCTGCTGATAGAGCGGTGGCAACAGCGTCTGATCGCCGGCAAGCTGGCTCTGTGCGGTCAACACGTCGAGCTTCGACACCGAGCCGTTGGCGAACGCGGTGCGTACCAGCCGCAGATTGTCGCGGTCCTCGGCGAGAAGCTCGGCCGCCGCCCGGACCTGCTCGCGGGTCGCGGCGATGACGACGGCCTCCGAGGCCACATCACCGGTCAGCGTCAGCCGGGCCGCCTGCAACTCGCTCCGCTGGTACTGCTCGAGCGCCTTCCGCTGCTCGATCGAGCGGGCGACGGCCCCGTCGTAGTCGAGCGTGTAGCTCACACTAGCGCCGAACGACTCATAAGTGAAAGGTGCCACGGAGGGGATCAGCGAGCCGAGGAACTGCTTGCCGTACTGCTGCCGACCCGCGCCGGCCACCAGGCCGACCTGCGGATAGAGCTGCCCCGTCTGTGCCGCCACCAGCTCCCGCGCCTGCGCCAGAGTGGCTTTCGCGGCGGCGAGGTCGTGATTGTCGGCGATGGCCTGCCGCATCAGGTCATCGAGCTGCGGCGAGTCGAAGAGCGTCCACCACTGCACCGCGGCGGGCGCGCCGAAGAGGATCCGCTGCGCATAGGCGCCGGCGGGGGGCGCCAGCCGCTGCGCCGACGCGGCCGCGGTGTTGACGGGATTCGATTCTCCAGCGGGGCGGTACGTGGGCGGCGCCGGCGCGGCCGGACGGTGAAAGTTGGGCCCGACGGAACAGCCGCCGAGCAGAGCCGCCGCGACCAGGCCGGATGCGACCGGCGCCGCTCGTCTGCCATCCACGTTCACCGCTTCACTCCATCACCGCCGGGCTCGCCGCGCGCGCACGCGCGGGCCGCAGCAGCAGCACCAGGGGAATCAGGGCCAGCGTCATCCAGAACATCAGCTTGAAATCGTCGTTGTACGCGATCATCTGCGCCTGACGGGTCACGGCCGCATTCAGCGCGGCGAGGCCCGCGGGCGCGGTCAGGCTGAAGGGGGCGGGAAGCCGTATCTGGCCGCCCCAGGGAAGGATGTGGGCCACGAGGCGCTCGTGCATGACCTGTGTGTTGCGCGTCAGGAGCGCTCCGGTTGCGGCTATGCCGATGCTGCTGCCCACGTTGCGCAGCAGGTTGAACATCGACGTGCCCTCGGAGCGATATTGTACTCCGAGAGTCGCGAACGCCACCGTGGTCAGCGTGACATAGGTGAGGCCGGTGCCGAGGCCCTGAAGAAAGGTGGTCGACCAGACGACGGTCTGCGGCATGAGGGTGGAATAGCCGCACATCAATTCGAGCGAGGCGGCCGTCACCGCGATGCCGATGCCGATGAGGAGCCGTGCGTCGACCCGGCCGATGAGCCGCCCGGCGACGTACATGGAGATGAAGCTGCCGAAGCCGCGCGGCGCCATGGCGATACCCGACGTCAGCACCGGGTAGCCGAGCAGATCCTCGAGCAGCGGCGGCAGCAGGGCGAGCGTGGCGAAGAGCACCACGCCCACGACGAACACCAGCAGATTCCCCATCGAGAAATTGGTGTCCTTGAAGAGAGCGAGGCTGACGAACGGCTCGCGCGTCGTCAGCGTGTGCACGACGAAGACGTACAGGGCGGCGACCGCGATCCCGGTCTCGATCCAGATCTCCGGCGAGCCGAACCAATCCTTGAGCTCGCCGCGGTCGAGCAGGATCTGCAGCGCACCGACGGCGAGGCTGAGCGCGCCGAAGCCGAGAAAGTCGAAGCGCGAGCGGCGGGTGTCCGTCTCGCGCACGTAGGCGATGAGGCCGATGGCGGACAGGATGCCGAACGGCACGTTGATGTAGAACACCCACCGCCAGCTGTAATTGTCGGTGAGCCAGCCGCCGAGCACCGGCGCGAGCATCGGCCCCAGCACCACGCCCTGACCCCAGAGCGCCATGGCGCGTCCGTGCCGCTCCGGCGGATTGATGTCGAGCAGCACGGCCTGCGACAGCGGCACCAGGCCCGCTCCGGAGAGGCCCTGCAGCACCCGGAACAGGACGATCTGGTCGATCGACTGCGCCATGCCGCAGAGCATGGAGCTGACGGTGAAGCCGATCACCGACCAGACCAACACCCGCTTGCGCCCGTAGCGGCCGGCGAGCCAGCCCGACAGCGGCGTCATGATGGCTGCCGCCACGATGTAGGAGGTCAGCACCCAGTCCATCTGCTCGAGCGATGCCGACAGGTTGCCGCCGATGTGCGGCAGCGCGACGTTGGCGATGGTCGTGTCCACCGCCTGCAGGATGGTGGCGAGCGTGACGGAGGCGGTGACGAGTCCGCGGTGCTGCGACGGGCCTGCCGGCATGGCGGAAAGCCCTAACGCTTGGCGCCGCGCGGGCCGGTGTCCACGGTGACCGAGGCGCTGAGGCCCGAGCGCACCGCGGGTAGAGTCCCTTCGAGGCGCAGCCGGACGTCGAGCCGCTGCACGACCTTCACCCAGTTGCCGGTGGCGTTCTCCGGGGGCAGGACCGAGAACTGCGAGCCGGTGCCGGGCGTGATGCTCGCCACGACCGCGCGGAAGGTGTGCCCGGGATAGGCGTCGATGTCCACCGTCGCGGAGTCACCAGGCCGCATGTGCGCGAGCTGGTCCTCCTTGAAGTCGGCCTCCACCCAGACATCGCGGGTTGAAACGAGCACGAACGCCGGGGTGGCCGCCGGCAGATAGCTGCCGGCCTGCAGGTGCTCCACGCCTGTCACGATCCCGTCGGCAGGCGCGCTGACGGTCGCGTAGGAAAGACCGAGCAACGCGCGGTCGAGCGCCGCCTGGGCCTGCTCCACCAGGGGATGGGTATCGACCGCGACATCGGCCTGGCCGCCCAGCTTCGCGACCGTCGCGGTGATCTGCTGCTTCGCCGCCGCGACGCTCTGCCGCGCCTCGTTACGGGCGAGCAGCGCCCGGTCCACCTGCGACTGCGAGGCGATGCCGCTCACGAGCAGGCGCGATTCGCGGCGGTACTCGCGCTGCGCATAGGCGAGCGCGCTCTGCGCCGATCCCAGGTCCGCCACCCGTTGGCGATAATCCGCCTTCATCGACTCGATCTGCAGGCGCGCCCCCTGCAGCTGCGCCCGCGCGGCCTCGACGGCGATGCGGAACGGCCGGTCGTCCAGGCGAAACAACACCTGGCCGCGGCGGACCTGCTGGTTGTCGCGGACATCGACCTCGCTCACCCGGCCCGATACGTTGGCGCTGATCGCGACCTCGGCGGCGCGCAGATAGGCGTCGTCGGTCGATTGATAGCGGCCGCCCGTCAGATAGACGTACAGCCCGGCCGCCGCCATGAGGAGCGGCACGCCCCACAGGAGCGGGCGCCGCAGCCGCTCGCGCAGTGGCCGCGCCGGCGGCTCGCGCTCTTGCGGCCGCAGCGGCGCCGGGGCATCGTCGCGCGGCACATCCCGGGCGGGCTCGTTGCTGCGGGCGGTGGTGGCGCTCATCGTGCGGACCTCGGTGACTTTTCGGCGGCCAGCGGCGGGAGCGCGGCCAGGTTGGCATGAGCCCGCTCCAACAGCTCGATGAGCTGCGTGCGCTCCTCGTTCGAGAGCCCGTGCAGGGTCTCCGCGCGCGTGTCCGCGATGAGGCGCGCGATGTGCTCGAGAACGGGCCCGCTCTTGGCAGTCAGCCACAGCGTGTGGGCACGCCGGTCCGCCGGATCGAAGCGTCGCTGCACCCAGCCGTCGGCCTCCATCCGGTCGAGGATCCGCACCAACGTCATGGGATCGAGCTCCGTCAGCTCCGACAGGCGCTTCTGGCTCACGCCCTCGTTGTTCTGCAGATGCAGCAGCGCCCGGCACTGCGGCAGGGTGAGCGAGAGCGCCTGCGCGCGCTCCTCGAACCGCCGCGCGTAGCGGCGGCTCGTGTCCTTGAGGAGGAATCCGAGCTGGCGGTTGAGGTCCATGGCCATAAGTCATTATATAATATCATCAGATATAATATCCAGTGATGGCACTCGCCCCCGGGCCCGGAGCCCGCCTGTAGAATCCGGCGCACGACCGGGGCGGCCCCGGCAGACGCGATAGGAGCCCTCCTTCATGCTGTTCGCTCGCCGGATCGTCTCGTCAGCCTTCTCCCGCCAGCAGGCCCGGCCCGCCGCGGCGTGCGCGGGTCTGCTCGTCCTGGCATCGCTGGCTTCGGCCGCCGCCACTGCCGGGGTCCCGGCTGCCCCACCGGCGGCGGCGCAGCCCTTCGTCGCGACGCCCGCGGCGCTGTTCGGCCCGCTCTTCGTGCGCGTGCAGATGGATGCGCTGCTCACGGACGGCAAGGCGTTTCCCGATGCGGTGCCCAAGGTCCCGCCCGAAACGATCCTGCGGCGTTACCGTGCCGACGCGCCGCGCTCGCACGCGGCACTGCGGCGGTTCGTGGAGAGCAACTTCTCGCTGCCCACCCAGGCGCATACGCCGCCCGCCTTGCCGGACAAGAGCCTCGAGGCGCACATCGCCAGACTCTGGCCGCTGCTGACGCGCCAGCCGGCCGTGCCGCCGCTCTATTCATCACTCCTTTACGTGCCGAAGCCGTACGTCGTCCCCGGCGGGCGCTTCCGGGAGTTCTATTACTGGGACTCCTACTTCACCATGCTCGGGCTGATTGCCGACGGCCACCTCGATACGGCGCGCGACCTGGTCGGCGATTTCTCCTACATGCTGCGCGAGTACGGGCACATTCCCAACGGCGCCCGCACGTACTACCTGTCACGCTCGCAGCCTCCGGTGTACTACCTGATGGTGGGACTTCTCACCCAGGATCCGGCGACCGGCTGGTCGCAACACCTCGACGAGCTCGAACGTGAGTACGCGTACTGGATGGAAGGCGCGGGCGGTTTGCGGCCCGGCGAGGCCCGACGCAACGTCGTGGCGATGCCCGACGGCTCTCTCCTCAACCGTTATTGGGATGCGTCGGACACACCCCGCGATGAGTCATTCCGCAACGACGTGTTGATTGCGCGCGCCTCGGGCAGGCCCCGGGCGCAGGTGTACCGTGATATCCGCGCCGCGGCCGAAAGCGGCTGGGACTTCAGCTCCCGCTGGCTCGCGGATGGCCGACGTCTCACGACCATTCACACCACCGATCTGGTGCCGGTCGATCTCAACAGTCTGCTCTATGGCCTGGAGAGTGCGATCTCCGACGGCTGCGCGGCGCGTCACGATTCCGCGTGCGAGCACAGCTTCGCCGAACGCGCCCGGCGCCGCCGCGAGGCGATCAACCGCTATCTGTGGGACCCGGTTTCCAGGTACTACATGGATTATGACTGGCGGCACGGACGGCGCACGGGAGAGCTGACCGCGGCTACGCTCTATCCGCTCTTCACCGGGGTCGCCTACATCAAGCAGGCCGACGCGATCGGCGGGATCACCCAGGTGCGGCTGCTGCAGCAGGGCGGCATCGTTACGACCAACATCACCTCCGGGCAACAGTGGGACGCGCCCAACGGCTGGCCGCCGCTGCAGTGGATCGCGGTCATGGGGTTTCGCCGTTACGACCAGCCGGCGCTGGCGCACGAGATCGCCAGCCGCTGGCTGGCCACGGTTCAGCGGGTCTTCGTCAACAAGGGCAAGCTGGTGGAGAAGTACGACGTCGAGCACACCCTGCCGGGTGGCGGCGGCGAGTATCCTCTGCAGGACGGCTTCGGCTGGACCAACGGCGTGACCCGCGCGCTGCTTGGCCTGTACCCTGACCTTCTGCCGGATGGTCGCACGGCCGCCACGGGCGTAAACTAGCGGCATGGCAACGGGCTGGGCCGGCGACGGCGCCGTACAGGATCAGATCGATGCGACCGTGACGGACGGTGTTCTGCGCGCGCAGAGCCGGCTGCCCCAGGGTCCTGGCCTCACCCATTGCGCCGACTGCGGCGCGCAGATCCCCGAGGCGCGGCGCAAGGCGATTCCGGGCGTGCGCCTCTGCCTCGCCTGTCAGGACGCCGCCGACCGCGATGCAGCGCAGTTCAGCGGCTACAACCGCCGCGGCAGCAAAGACAGTCAGCTCCGCTGATCCCGGCGGCGCTGCCGCACAGCCGATCCCGTGCCGCTGATCACTCTTCTCGACGCCCATCTTGCGCTCGGCGATCGGCCGTTGCTCGACGGGGCGCGGCTCGCGCTGCAAACGGGCGAGCGCGTCGGGCTCATCGGCCGCAATGGCACGGGCAAATCGACACTGCTGCGAATCATCGCCGGGCATGGGTCATTGGACGATGGTGAGCGACAGGCCCGTGAAGGACTTCATCTCACACTGGTGGAACAGGAGCCTGAGCTTCCCGCAGCGGCTTCGCTGCGCGCGAGTCTGCTGGAGCGTGCGAAGTCGGGCGCGAATCCCCTCGCGCACGCCGCCGTGCTCGGCAACGAGCGCGAGCGGTGGACGTTCGAGACGCGGCTGACGGAGTTCCTGCATCGCTTCGAGCTCGACCCCGAAACAGCTCCGCAGACGAGCTCCGGCGGCGAGCGCAAACGGGCCGTGCTCGCGCTCGCCCTGGCGATGCAGCCCGAGCTCCTCCTGCTCGATGAGCCGACCAATCACCTCGACATCGACGCGATCGAGCGGCTCGAGGAGTTGCTGCTCAAAGTGCCGACCGCCGTCGTGGTCACGCACGATCGCGCCTTTCTCGATCGCGTCACGACGCGCATCGTGGAGCTCGACCGGGGCGTGCTTCGGTCCTACCCGGGGAACTTCGCGGCGTACGAGACGACACGCGAGCAGGAGCTGCACGCCGAGGACGTCGCCAACCGCAGGTTCGATAAATTCTGGGCGCAGGAAGAGGTCTGGATCCGCAAAGGGGTGGAGGCACGGCGCACTCGTAACGAGGGACGGGTACGCCGGTTGGAGCGGTTGCGTGTGGAGCGGGCCGAGCGGCGGGAGCGCGCCGGGGCGATGAAGATGAGCCTGGATGCGGGACCGCGATCGGGTCAGCTGGTCGCGGAGCTCACGGATGTCGGCAAGGCCGTTGGCGGGCGCGCTCTGATCGCCGGGCTTTCGATGCGGGTTCTGCGCGGCGATCGTTTCGGGCTCATCGGCCCCAACGGGGCCGGCAAGACCACGCTCATCCGCCTGGTCCTCGGCGAGCTGCCGCCTGATGAGGGCAGCGTGAGACTCGGGACCAATCTCAGGGTCGCGTATTTCGACCAGCTGCGCGAGCAGCTGGACCCGGAGGCGACTCTCGCCGACATGATCAGCCCGGGATCCGATTGGGTGGAGGTCGGCGGCGAGCGCAGGCACGTGATGAGTTATCTCGGCGACTTTCTCTTTCCGCCGCAGCGGGCGCGCTCGCCGGTCAGGATGCTGTCGGGCGGCGAGCGCAACCGGCTGCTGCTCGCCCGGCTGTTCGCCCAGCCCGCCAACCTGCTGGTGCTGGATGAGCCGACCAACGATCTCGACATCGAGTCCCTGGAGCTGCTGGAGCAGAGACTGCAGGACTACACCGGCACGCTGCTGCTGGTGAGCCACGACCGCCGCTTTCTCGACAATGTCGTGACCCAGACTCTCGCCGCCGAGGGCGGCGGGTCGTGGCGCGAATACGTCGGCGGCTACAGCGATTGGCTGCGACAGCGCAGCGCTCCCCCCGCCCCGGAAAGCCGCGGCAAGGCCACGCGCGACGCCTCGAGCCCTGCGACGCCAGGGCAGCCCAAGCCGCGCACGCGACTCGGTCACAAGGAGCAGCGGGAGCTGAGTGCGCTCCCCGGGGAGATCGAAGCGCTGGAGCAGGAACAGGCGACCCTTACCGCCCGCATGAGCGCGCCGGACTACCACCTTCAGGGCGCACCACAGATCCGCACCGATCGCAAGCGGCTGGAGGAGATCGAGGCCTTGCTGCTCGCGAAGTTCGAGCGCTGGGAGGCGTTGGAGGCCGAGCGCAGCCGCCTGGCCCGGTGAGCGCCCGCCCGCATGCCTTTGATGCGGGACTCACCGCGGCTCGCTAAGATAGCGGCAACATGGCGCGTAACCGCACAGAAGATGTGGTCGGACGTCCGCGGGGGAGGGCCGAGTGAGAGCTCTGCGATGGTTGT
>JASHVV010000422.1 GCA_030044385.1 Gammaproteobacteria bacterium | reverse complement strand
ATCAGCCGCGCAAGCGCGCGGCGCTTGCCCAACCGCATCGCCACCCGTATATTGATGGTCAGGGAGATGGCATTCCTCCTTTTAACCGCCGGCAACGGCTGATGATGCCTACCAAGTCCTCATCTCTTGCGAGAGGATTGGTAGTGCATAGACCCGAGTCTGACTCGAGCCCGGCCCGAGACCTGCCTTGCAGAAGGGCGGGTTGGTTGTGATCCGCGACGTCCTGCTGCAGATCGGCCAGGTTCTCACGGTCCTCGTGCTCGCGCCGCTCCTCCAGGGCGTGATCATCCAATGGGAGGAGCGCGTCCAGCGTGCACGGGGCCCCGGCATCTTCCAGCCCTATCGGGATCTCTGGAAGCTCTTCCACAAGCAGCTCGTCGTCCCCGAGACCGCGAGCTTCATCTTCTGGATCACGCCGATCGTCGCCTTCACCTGCATGCTGACGGTGCCGATCCTGATCCCGGTGCTCACCAACTTCCCGCTGCCGCTCTCGAACATGGGCGATATCCTGGGCGGCGGCCTCATCCTGACACTCGGCTCCTTCATGATCACCATCGCCGGGCTCGACTCGGGGAGCGCCAACGGCGGCATCGGCTCCTCCCGCGCCGTCATGCTCGGCATCCTCGCGGAGCCGACGCTGATCCTCGTCTTCGTCGGGATCACGCTGCTCGCGAAGGCGATGCTGCCGTTCGTGGTCAATCACCTGCTCGTGCAGCAGCCGGCCGTGTACTGGGGGCCGGCGCACCTGTTCCTGGTGGCGGCATTCTTCATCCTCATCCTCGTCGAGACCGACCGGCTGCCCATCCACTCGAGCACGCACATCGAGGTCTACATGATCGAGGAAGCGCGCATCCTCGAGTATTCGGGTCCGCTGCTCGCGATCCTGAAGTGGGCGTCGGCGATGAAGCAGTTCATCCTCTATATCATCTTCTGCAACGTGCTGCTCCTGCCGTGGGGCTTGTCGGTCGCCGGGCTCGCGACCGGAGCGCTGGCGGCGGCGGCCGCCCTCTTTCTCAAGTTCCTGCTGGTGGCCGCGGCCGTCGTGTTCGTCGAGACCGCGCAGTCGCGCCTGCGATACTACCGCTACCAGGAGCCGCTCGCCGCCTCCTTCCTGCTCGCCATCCTGGCCATCGTGGCGAATCAACTGAGGTAGGCATGCTCCCGGTACCCGGAATCTTCGCCGCCCACCTGCCGCCGATCGCGGACGCGCTGTTCAGCCTGCTCGCGATCACGAGCCTGTTGCTGGCCTTCGTCATGCTGGGCTCCCGCTGGTTGAGCGAGTACATGATCGCTTTCGCGGCGCAATCGTGGCTCATCGCGTTTCTCTCGGCCGCGATCGGCTTCTACGGTGGCTATCCCGAGCTCTACGGGATCGCGATTCTCACCGCCCTCTTCCGCGGGCTCGTGCTGCCCTACCTCCTCTCCCGCATCCTGCGCCGGCTCGAAGTCGACCGGGAGCTGCACGAGCGCCTGGCCCCGAGCTCCAGCCTGGTCGTCGGGGCGCTGCTGGTCGTGTTCGCTTTCGCCGTCGCGACGCATCTCGGCGAGTCCCTGGGGCTCGCGGGCACGGTCGCCGTGCTGGCCCTCACCGTGATGCTCTCCATGAAACTGATCGGCTTTCTCATGCTCATGGTCCGCAGCGAAGTGATCTCGCAGGTGCTCGCCATCCTCGTGCTCGAGAACGGCATCTTCCTCGGCTCGCAGATCCTGGTGCCCGGCATGCCGCTGCTGCTCGAGCTGGTGATCCTCTTCGATCTGCTCGTCGTCGTCGCCTGCTTCGGCGTGCTGGTGCGTTACCTCGTCGTTCACGCCGGCACCTCCAGCACCCTGGGCTTGCGGAGACTGATCGGATGAGTGTCACAGCCCTGGTTGCCGTGATTCTGCTGGCCCCGCTCGCCGCGGTGGCGGCAAGCCTCGCCTGCCGCCGGCCACGCCCGTCGGAATATCTGAATCTCGCGGCGGCCATCCTCTCCTTCGCTGCCGTCGTGGCGCTGCTGCCGCGGGCACTTGCCGGGCCGTACACGCTCTGCCGGGGCTACCTCATCGTCGACCCGTTGGGCTGCTGGGTCCTGCTCTCGGTCGCGACGGTATACCTCCTCGCCTCGATCTACTCGATCGGCTACATGCGGGGGCTCGGCCTCGATGCGCGCCTGCACAACTACTACGCCCTGTTCGCGGGCTTCGCGCTGACGACGCTCTTGGGTCCGCTGGTGAACAACATCGGCGTGTATTGGATCGCGATCGAGCTCACGACGCTCGTGAGCACGTTCCTGGTCGGCTTCGAGCACACCCGCGAGAGCGTCGAGGCCGCCTGGAAGTACATCATCGTGGTTTCGGCCGGGATCAGCCTCGCCCTCCTCGGCATCATCTTCTTCTACTGGGCGGGGAGCCTCACGCTCGGTCCGACATATGATCTCACCTGGTCGGCCCTGCGCGCCGTGGCGCCGAGACTCAACCCCACGATCGCCCTGGCGGCATTCCTGCTCGTTTTCATCGGCTTCGGCACCAAGGTCGGCCTCGCGCCCATGCATACATGGCTCCCGGACGCGCACAGCGAGGGCCCGGCGCCCGTGTCCGCCATGCTTTCAGGCGCGCTCCTCAATACGGCCATGGTCGGGATCGCACGCTTCATCCAGGTGGCCGACGCCGCGCGGCTGGGCATGCTGCCGCGCACCATCGTCGTGATCATCGGCACGCTCTCGCTCTTCATCGCCGCGCTCCTCATCTCGCGTCAGACGGAGGTGAAGCGCCTCATGGCCTACTCGAGCGTCGAGCACATGGGTGTCATGACGCTCGGGTTCGGCTTCGGCGGCCCGCTCGGCGTGGCCGGCGCCCTGTACCACATGATCAATCACTCGCTCAACAAGTCGCTCATGTTCTTCGGCGCGGGTGATGCCATGCATGCCTTCCACAGCAAGCGGATCGGCCGCATCCACTACGTGCTCACGGCCATGCCCGTCGCCGGCCTGCTCTGGATCGCGGGCGCGGTCGCCATCACGGGCGCGCCGCCCTTCGGCCTTTTCCTGAGCGAGTTCACGATCCTGCGCGCGGGACTTGCCGGACCCAACGCCTGGGCCGTGTTCGTGATGCTCGCGTTGCTCATCGTGATCTTCATCGGCTTCCTGAATCACTTCCGCAAGATGTACTTCGGCGGGCATCCGGAGGCGGCTGCCGTCGAGAGGCGCCCCCATGCTTCCGGAACCGCATTCTGGTGCGTGCTGCCGATGTGGCTGGCGCTCGTGCCCCTGCTCGCGCTCGGGGTCTGGTGGCCGCATGCGTTCTCGCATTATTTCGCGGCGATCGCCGCGCAGCTCGCCGGCGGAGGGCCGCCATGACGGGGAAGGACCCGGCACTGAGCGCGCAGCCGCCACTCCCGAAGGGAACACAGATCCTGGATGTTGCGGTGTCGGATCTCGAGCGACGCTGCCGCGCCGCGGTGAATGCCGGCGCGCGCGTGCAGTTCGCCTACGCATGGTTTCCGGACGGCACCGGTGATACAGCGGAGCTGCGCTATGTCATTCATGCGGCGGCCGGTCATGTGCCGGAGGTCTGGCGCTGCCGGCCGGGGGAGCTTCGGCCGCCGAGCCTCGCCGCGATCGCTCCGCTCGTCTCCTGGTATGAGCGGGAGATCACCGACCTCTGCGGTGTCGCCTTCGAAGATCAACCCCAGCCCGAGCCGCTCGTTCTGCTGCCCGGCGCACGCGCCGCGCGCCCGCCGCTGCAGCCGGGAATCGCGCCGCCGTTGGCGTACACGCCGGAGCCGTACAGCCTTCCGGAGCTCGCGGGCCCCGCGCACAACGATGTGCAGCTTCTGCCTTTCGGTCCGATCCGCGCCGACGTGTTCGAGTCGGCACAGTTCACCTTCTTCTACATCGGCGAGGGGATCCTGCACTACCAGCCACATCTCTTCTTCAAGTACCGCGGCATGGAAAAGCGCTTCGAGGGGGTGACCCCGGAGCTGGGCATCGTGCTGGCCGAGCGCGTCTCCGCGGTCGGGAGCGTGGCTCATGCGCTGGCGTACTCTCATGCGCTCGAGGCCGCAGCCGGCTGCGAAGTGCCGCCGCGCGCCGAGTGGCTGCGCGTGTTGCTCGCCGAGCTCGAGCGGCTCTACAATCACCTGCACTATTTCGGCCATCTCTGCCACACCACGACACTGAAGGTGGGCGAGGCCGAAGGCAAGTATCTCGAGGAGCTCGCCAAGCAGTTGAACGCCGAGGCGACCGGCAGCCGGTTCCTGCGCAGCCTGGTCTGCCCGGGAGGCTTGCGGCGCGAGCCGTGGCTCACGGAAGTCGCTCGCCTGCTCAAGAGGATCGAGGACGAGCTCGGCCGCTACACGCACATGCTCGAGAGCACGACGACGCATCTCGACCGGTTGATCACGACCGGCGCGCTGGGCAAGCGGCTCGCGTTCGATCTCGGAGCGACGGGGCCGATCGAGCGGGGCTCCGGCGTCGATCGCGATCCACGGCGCGATCAGCCGTACGGCGTCTACGGTGAGCTGCCGCTGCGCGTCGCGGTGCGCGAGGGATGCGACGCGCACGCACGCCAGCAGGTGCGGATCGCCGAAGCGCTGAACAGTATCGAGCTCATCCGCGCCGTCCTCGAGGGCTTGCCGGCAGGGCCGATTCGCACGCCCTGCCGCCCGGCCGCGCACAGCGAGGGGCTCGGCTGGGCCGAATCTCCGCGCGGGTCGGTCTACTACGCCGTGCACGTCGATGCCGCCGGCAAGCTCGCGCGGGTGAAGATCAAATCCCCGAGCTTCTCCAACTGGCGGGTTTTTCCCTACACCGTGCACGACACCAACATGATGGACTACGCCATCAACGAGGCGAGCTTCGGCCTCACGGTCGCGGGCTGTGCCCGCTGAATCCGGAGGATAAAGGAAAGGCCATGCCACTCTGGACGCTCTACGGGTTGCGACAAGGCAAGGCGAGCACGACCTGGCCCGCCGACGGCGATGACGGTCAGGCCGGTGTCCTCGGCATGCCACGCTTCGATCCCGCCAAATGTCAGGACGGCTGCCGGGAATGCGCCGCGGCATGCCTGCCGGGCGCGATCACGGTCGCGGCGGATGCGGCAGACTCGCAGGGGTGCCGCCTCGAGGTCGACTACGGCCGCTGCATCGCGTGCCAGATGTGCGTCGAGGCCTGCCCCACGGGCGCGTTCACGGCCTCGGGCGACTGGGCATTCGGGGTGCGCCGCCGGGAGGATCTCGTATGGGCACAGGCCGCGGCGTCGGCCGAGGGCACCGCGCTCCGGGGCGAGATCCGCCGCATCTTCGGCCGGAGTCTCCATATACGCCACGTCGATGCGGGCTCGTGCAATGGCTGCGAGTCGGAGCTGCAGGCTCTCAACAACCCGTTCTACAACCTCCACCGTCTCGGCATCTTCTTCACGCCATCGCCCCGCTTCGCCGATTTGCTGCTGGTCACCGGGCCCGTGACCTATGCCATGCGCGGGCCGCTCGAGGAAGCGTATCGCGCGATGCCGGAGCCGCGCTTCGTCATGGCGGTCGGCACCTGTGCCGTCTCCGGCGGAGTCAACGGCGGCGGCCACGCCTGCGGCCGCGGCCCAGCGGAGGTCCTGCCCGTCGACATCTATCTTCCGGGTTGTCCACCCAATCCCGCCGCCATCATTCAGGCGCTGCTCATGCTGCTTCGGCGCATGCCGCAACGCGTGCGCGGCGGCAAGATCGTGGAGGATGCCGAGCATGCCTGACGGGCTCATCATCGCATTCTGGCTATGGGTCGCGGCCCTGCTCGCCGCGCTGGCGCGCTGGACGCCCGTCGCGCGCGCGCTGCTGGCGCTCGGGGCTGCCGTTGGCGTGTGGGGTGCCGCATCGGGACTGCCTGCGGGCGGCGGGGTCCTCACCCTGCCGATTGCCCTCGCGGAGCAGTCGGTGCGGCTGCACTACCCGCCCGAGGCGCTCTGGCTCATGGCGTTCGGCCTCGTACCTGCCGCGCTCGCCGCCGCGCTCTGCACACCGTTGCGCGCGTCGCGCCCGGGATGGCTTGCCGGCGCGGCGATCGCGCTCATCGGCGCGCTCGGCGTCTTCGGCGTTCAGGACGCGTACTCGTTCCTCATCGCGTGGGAGCTGATGAGCCTGGGTGGCGCGGTCATGCTCCTCGCGGAGCGCACCTCGCCCGCGGCGGGCCGTGCAACGCTCTACATGCTCGCGCTCCTCGAGGTCGGCGCCGTCGCGATTCTTCTTGCGCTGCTGCTGCTCGCGGCCGATGCGCACGGCAGTGTCGACTTCGCCGCGTTTGCGGCCAGCGCGGCCGGCATGTCCACGGGCCTGCGCGTATTCGTCGGCTTGCTCTTCCTGTTCGGCTTCGGCGCGAAGCTGGGGTTGCTGCCGTTCTACGAGTGGTTCCCCGGCGCTTATGCGAGCGGCAGCGGCGCATCGGGCGCGCTTCTCTCGGGCGTCATCCTCAATGCCGCGCTCTTCGCCTTGTCGCGCAGCCTCATCGATTGGCTGCCCGCGGGCAGCGGCGGACTCCTGGAGCTCGGCATCGTCGTCACGGCCGTCGGTGTGCTCTCTTCGATCCTCGCGGCGCTCTACGCGTTTCAGCAGGATGACTGGCGGCGGCTGCTGTCGTTCTCATCGGCGGAGAATGCGTCGATCGCCGTCGCGACACTCGGCGCCAGCCTCATCTTCCGCGCCGACGGCCAGCCCAGCCTGGCGGGGCTCGCCTGGACGGTAGCCATTCTTCATCTTTCCGGACACGCGCTCGCCAAGGGCGGCATGTTTCTGACATCGGATGGGGTCTACTCGGCAGGCGGCAGCTACCGGCTCGCGCAGCACGGCTGGCTGCGCACCACCAGCCTCGCCTTCGGCATCGGCGCCCTGTTCGCGACCATGAGCCTGGCCGCCCTGCCGCCACAGATCGGGTTCGCGACCGAGTGGTTCACGTTCCAGACGGTCTTCCAGGGCTTCCACCTCGCTTCCCTCGGTGGGCGACTGACGCTTGCCCTGGCCGGCGCGGGGCTCGCGCTCACCGCGGCAGTGGCGTTAGCAACATTCGTCAAGGCTTTCGGGATCGGCCTGCTCGGCGACGGTCACCGGCCGAAATCGCCACACGTGGGATCGGGCTACAACGTGGCCGTACTGCTGCTCGGTCTTGCCGTGCTCGGATCGAGCGTCGCCCTGCCCGTCTGTCTGCCGGCGCTCGATCCGGCGAGCGCGCTCAAATTCGGTGCGCCGATCGCCCACACGCTGGCGAGCGGCTGGCTGCTCGTGCCGCTCACCGACACATTCGCCTTCATCTCGCCCTCGAAGCTCGTGATCGTGATGCCGCTGCTGGCGATCGTGCCGCTGCTCCTCCTCCTGAACGCCCGCCGGTTCGCGGTGCGCCGGGCTCCGGTCTGGTACGGGGGCATGCGCGAGAGGCCGCAGCACACGGCGACGACCTCGCTCACCTTCTCCAACGCGATGCGCACTTTCTACAGCTTCATTTACCGGCCGACGCTCGACACGGCGCGCGAGCACCGCGCCGTTGCCTACTTCATTGAAAAGCTCGAGTTCGAGCACGACATCGCCGATGTCTTCGGCCCTGCGCTCTTCGCCCCGCTACGGCGCGCGGTATTACGGATCGCCGGCGGGCTGCGCGCGCTGCAATCCGGCGATCTCAACTTCTATCTCGCGCTGATCGGAGCGCTGCTCATCATCATTCTGGGGCTGACGTTGCGCTGACTTGGCTTGACCTACAACTTCGCAGTACCGAGCCTTCCTTTACCAAGAACTTGCCTCGATCCGCCGCATTGCCTACCCTACTGAAACGAATCGAGGAGATGGCCTCCTCCTTGAACTGCCGCAGCGGCTGATGACGCCTACCGTGCTCGTTCCGTCGGGACGGGCTTGGTGGGCGCGAGCTGCGGCGACTCCCCGCAACTCGCTCGCCCGCTCAAGGCCCGCCCCTTTTCTGGAGGCGGAGATGGCGTCCAGTCTTCGGCTCGGCATCCGGCTCGCGCGAACAGCAGCGCGGCCCTTGGCTCAGGACTGAGGGTACGGCCGTGCCGCACCGCATCCTCGTCAACGCGCTGCAGGTTGCAACGGTGCTCGCCCTCTCGCCGCTCATCGGCGGGGTCTTGAGCCGCCTCAAGGAGATCATTCAGTCGAAGCGCGGCCCGAGCGTTCTCCAGCCGTACCGCGACCTCCGGAAGCTCTTCCATAAAGACGAGGTCGTCTCGGGCGAGAGCTCCTGGATCTTTCGCGCAACCCCCTATGTCGTCTTCGTGGCGCCGGTGTTCGTGACGCTCCTGATCCCGGTGCTCACGACATATCCGCTCTTCCTCGCCTTCATGGCGGACATGGTGGGAGTCGGCTTCATTCTCGCCCTCGGCGGCTTCTTCGCCGCCCTCGCCGCCGTCGATGCGGGCAATCCCTACGGCGCGATGGGCGCCAGCCGCACGCGCATGGTGAGTTTCCTCGCCGAGCCCGTCTTCATGATCGTCTTCTTCACGGTCTCCTTCGTCGCGGGCTCCACGATTCCTTACGTCGTGCAGAAGCAATGGACACTCTCGGCCGGCGCCTTTCTCGCCCCTCCCCACATCCTGCTCCTCGCCGCTTTCCTCATGCTCATCCTCGCCGAGGCCGATCGCATCCCCGTGGACAATCCCACCGGGCACTTCGAGCTGGCGATGATCGGGGAATCCAAGGCGCTCGAGTACTCCGGCCGCGGCGCCGCGCTCATGAAGTGGGGCGGACACATGAAGCTCATGGTGCTCATGTGCGTGTTCCTGAACGTGCTCGTCTCGCAGTGGGGGCTCGCGGACGAGCAGCGCTTCTCGGCGGCGCTCCTGGCGATCCCGCTCGTCGCCCTGAAGATCCTCGCACTCATTCTGCTCATCGTCGTCATCGAGTCCTCGCTCTCGAAGCTGCGTCTCTTTCGCATCACCGAGTTCCTCGGCGCGGCGTTCATCACGTGCGTTGCCGCGATGATCTCCCGAGTGTTCACCTCCTGAGAGCCGGGAGCCGGGCCCGATGAGCATTCCCAGCGCACCGATTCTCGCCTCGCTCAACGCCCTGGCCGGGGGGCTCTTCCTCCTCAGCGCATTCGCGATGGTCGCCACCCGCCAGACGCGGGGGTGCCTGCTCCTCTTCATTTATCAGTCGCTGCTGCTCGCGGCCTCGGCGTTCCTCCTCGCCGGCGAATACGACTCCTGGCATCTCGCGGGCGTCGGCGCCGTCAATCTCGTCTCCAAGCCGATCATCATCCCGTGGATCCTGCGCCGCACCCTGTCCTCGGAGGTCTACACCCGGCGCGAGATCGATCAGGTCCTCAACATCCCGATGTCGCTCACGATCGCGCTGCTGCTCGCGATCCTCGCCTACTTTCTGACCATCCCGATTCTCGAGTCGGTCGCCGAGCCGTACCGCAGCGCCAACGTGCCCATCGGGCTCGCGGGCCTCCTGCTCGGCGCCTACACGCTGGCCGTGCGGCGCGAGGCGGTGCCCATGCTGATCGGGATCCTGGCAATGGAGAATGGCGCCTTCTTCGCCGGCATCGCGCTCTCGCGCGAGCTGCCGCTCATCGTCGAGCTGGCCGCGGCCTCCGATGGGCTCATCATGGTCTTCGTCACCGGTGTGCTCGTGCGCACGATCCAGCGCCGCATCGGCTCGACGCCCGTGGGAGCGCTGGCGGCGCTCCGTGAAGACGAGCCGCTGCGGGAGGATGAAGCCGCATGATTCTCATCGTGCTGCTGGCTCTTCCCCTGATCGCTGCAGCGGTGAGCGCCGTCCTGCCCGTGCGCCGGGCCGCTCAGACCGCAACCGTCGTGAGCGCTCTGGCGGTGCTGGCGCTCGCCATGGTCGTCGCCCTGCGCGTCTCGGCAGGTACTGTCGTCGGCGGCGCCGCGGCCGGAACCTCCCTGAGCGGGATTCCCAGTTTCCTGGCAGCCGACGGCCTCTCGGCGCTCATCGTAACGCTCGTCGCCTTGATCGGCGCGACGGCTGCGATCTACTCGTGGGGCTA
>JASHVV010000421.1 GCA_030044385.1 Gammaproteobacteria bacterium | reverse complement strand
CACCAGAGGTGCATGACCGCATAACCGCGCCAGGGCCGCCACGCCTCGGCGCGGAGATCCAACTCTTTGACCGTCAGCGGGGCGCCGCCGGCGGCCGCCATGCGCCGCACGACGAGGTCGGCGCCGGGAAACGCGTCCGGCTCGCCAAGCGCACGCAACGCAATGTACTGCGCCGTCCAGGCGCCGAAGCCCGGCAGCTCCTGCAGCCGCGCCACGACCTCCTCGGCCGGGCGATCGAACGCGACACGGCCCGCGGCCACGGCGAGCGCCAGCGCCTTCAGGGCCGTGATCCGCGCGCCGGTCAGGCCGAGCCCGTCGAGATTCGCGGTCGCGAGCGCCTGCGGCGTCGGAAAGAGATGATCGAGCCCCGAGATCGCGGCCGCGACCGGCTCTCCCGCGCGCTCGACGAGGCGCCCCGCCAGAGTGCGCGCGGCCGCCACGGTGACTTGTTGGCCCAACACCGCGCGCACCGCGCACTCGAAGGCATCCCACGTACCTGGTATGCGGATGCCGGGGCGGCGGCGCACGAGCGGACGCAGCAGCGGATCGGACCCCAGCCCGGCGGCGAGCAGCGCCGGGTCGGCGGAGAGATCGAACACGCGCCGCGCGGCGGTGGCGATCTGAAAAAGCGCCGCGGCCGGCGCCCCCAGCACGCGCAGCCGCAGCGCATCCCTGTCCGGCAACGGCTGCACCTGGATCGCCGCAGGGCCGGCGTCGGTGCGGATGAGCCGGGCATAGCCGTGCTGCTCGACCCGCTCCACGCCGGGCGTGGCGCGCAGCGCCAGGAAACTGCGCAGGTGGTCCCAGTCGTACGGCGGCCGGTAGGAGAGGGTGAGCGACACTTCCTCGCCCGCGGCACGGGCGGGCGGCTCCCGGCGCGCGCGCCGCAGCTCCCGCGGTGGGCGGGCATAGGCCTTCCGGAATGCGTCGTTGAAGCGGCGCAGGCTGCCGAAGCCGGCGGCGAGCGCAATCTCCGTCATCGGCAGGTCGCTCTCGTCGAGCAGCCGCTTCGCGAAATGCAGGCGCCGGGTCTGGGCGACGGCGAGCGGCGATGCGCCCACGTGTTGGAGGAACAGGCGGCCGAGATGCCGCGCCCCGATGCCGACCCGCGCGGCGAATTCGCCTACGCTGGCCTCATCCAGCGCGCCTTCGTGGATGAGGCGCAGCGCCCGCCTCACGACCGCGGAAGTCCCGAGCCACGCCGGCGTGCCTGGTGCCGCCTCCGGACGGCAACGCAGACACGGCCTGAAGCCGGCTTCCGCCGCCGCCGCCGCGGATACGAAATAACGCACGTTGCCGCGTTTGGGGGACGGCGATGCCGGGCAGATCGGACGGCAATAGATGCCCGTGGACGTCACGGCGATGAAGAACTTGCCGTCGAAACGGGGATCGCGGCTCAGGCGCGCCCGCTCCAGCACCGCGGGATCGAGTAACGGCAGCTCTTCCATGCGGGAGACGATACGCCACGCCGCCCGCTCCGACTAGCCGTTTTCGGACCTCCACGGACCCGGGCAGCCGGTCGCAATGAGACACAAGTCATGCCGATGGACCGGGGCCGTTGCGATAGTATCGCGTCAACGGTTCGCGCTGGTCTTATTGCGAAGCTCAGGACGAAGGGGGAACCGATGGTGGTCTCTGGCTCGACTCGCGGGCATGGACCCGCAGCCGGCACGCTGCGCGCGGCGCTCGTCGCCTGCGCAGCGGCGGCGGTGTCACCGGTGGTGCGCGCCCAGCAGATGCCCACGACGCAGGTCAGTGAGCTCAAGCAGCTCAGCATCGAGCAGCTCGCGAACGTCGAGGTGACATCCGTCAGCCGTGGCCCGCAGCCGCTTTCCCAAGCCGCTGCCGCCGTGGCCGTCGTGACCAGCGACCAGATCGCGCGCGCCGGCGCAATGAGTGTCCCCGAAGCAATCCGCTACGTTCCCGGCCTCAACGTCGCGCAGATGACGGCGAGCCAGTGGGCGGTCAGCTCGCGCGGCTTCGCCAGCGTCAATTCGCCCGACCTCCTGGTGTTGAGCGACGGGCGCAGCATCTACACACCGCTCTTTTCCGGCGTATTCTGGGACGTGCAGGACTACGTCATGCCGGATATCGACCGCATCGAGGTGGTGCGAGGTCCTGGTGGGGCGCTTTGGGGATCCAACGCCGTCAATGGCGTCAGCAACATCATCACCAAGAGCGCCAAGGACACGCAGGGAGGCTGGCTCGAGGCGGGCGGCGGCTCCGAGGAGAGCGCGCTGGCGGTGGCGCAATACGGTGGCGAGGTCGACGACTCCACCGGCAATCCGGTCTACTATCGCGTATTCGGCAAGTACCAGGACCATGCTCCCGAGGACTATCCCGCCGGCCAGAGCTCCGATCAGTGGGATCTCGGCCACGTCGGCTTCCGTACGGACTGGAGTCCGGATTCCGCGGATGCCTTCACGCTTCAGGGTGATGCCTACGACGGGCGCATCGGGCAGGTGAGCCCGTCGATCAACATCATCGGGCAGCCGGAACCCGCGAGCCCGCTCGTGGCGGGCGTCGGCGGCGGCAACGTGCTCGCGCACTGGGACCATACGATGAGCGGCGACTCGGATTACGAGGTGCGCCTCTACTACGACTACACGCACCGCAACGATCCGGTCTTCACGGACGACCTCGGCACCCTCGATATCGATTTCCTCGAGCATCTGCCGCTCGGCAGCGAGCAGCGGATCACCTGGGGCCTCACCGGGCGGACCATGGACGACATCGACCACGGCAAGGGGATCTTCACCCTGAACCCGCCCGATGCCCGCTACAATCTCGCCAGCGGCTTCGTGCAGGACGAGGTGCCGCTGCCGCACTCGGTGCACCTGACACTCGGCACCAAGCTCGAGCACAACGACTTCAGCGGCTTCGAGGTGCAGCCGAGCGGGCGCGCGGCCTGGGACCTGTCGGGCTCGCAGACACTTTGGGGCGCCATCTCGCGCGCCGTGAGGGTGCCGACCCGGATCGAGCAGGACGAGGACATCGAGGTCACCGCCCCGGACAGCAACCCGGCCGTCCTGCTGCTCGGCAACCGCAATTTCCGCGCCGAGCAGGTGCTCGCCTTCGAGCTCGGGTACCGCTGGCGGCCGCTGTCCGATCTCTCCCTCGACCTGGCGGCGTTCCGCAACCGCTACACCGGTCTCGCGTCGCTCGAGCCCGGCACGCCCTACACCGACATGGTGACCGGGCAGACGATCTACCCGATCCTCACCGAGAACATGATCGACGGGCACGCGACGGGACTCGAGAGCCTCGCCCTCTACTCGCCGGTCGCGTGGTGGCGGCTCTCGGTCAACTACTCTTACATGGAGATGCGGCTGGACGCGCTGGGTGAGGACCTCAACCGCGACCGTTACTTCGCGGGCGCGACCCCTCGCAACCAGTTCGGCGTGCAGTCCTACTTCGATCTGCCGCACAACGTGGAGCTGTACGGGGGACTGCGCGTCCTGTCGGCCATCGACACTCTGCCCGAGATCGTCGACGGCACCGGCGATCCCGGATACCAGGAGCTCGACCTGAACGCGATCTGGCGAGCCACAGCGCACCTCACCGTGTCCCTGCAGGGCAACAGCCTCCTGCACGCGAGTCACGTGGAGTACGGCGCATCCTTCGAGCGCAGCGCCATCGAGCGGAGCGTCTTCGGACGGCTGACATGGGACTTGTGAGGGCACGGGCACCGGCGCTGGCCGCGGCGCTGCTCATGGCCGTGGGCGTGCTCGGCGTCCGCCCGGCGCAGGCCCGGTCGGACCCGGGGCGTGCGGCGCCGACGGCGCAGCAGGTCGAGGCGGTCTTCCTCTTCTATTTCACGCAGTTCGTCGCCTGGCCCGCGGCGGATTTCGCCGACCCGCACTCGCCGATCGTGATCGGTGTGCTGGGCGACGATCCCTTCGACGGCGCGCTCGATCAGGCGGTTGCCGGTGAGCAGGTGAACGGGCGGCCGATCGTCGTGCGCCGCCTGCAAAGCGTCGCGGATGCGACGGGCTGCCACGTTCTCTACATCAGCGCTTCCGAGGCGGCGCGGCTGCCGCGGATCCTGAGCACACTCAAGGGCCGCAACGTGCTCACCGTGAGCGATCTCGCCCACTTCGCGCAGACCGGCGGCATGATCCGCTTCGTGCTGATCGACCAGCACGTGCGGCTGCGCATCAACGCGCAGGCGGCGCGCGCCGCCGGCCTCACGCTGAGCTCGAAGCTGCTGAGCGCCGCGGCTCCGGCTGCCGCGGGGGAGGACTAACCATGCGGCTGCGGAACGTGCCGGTCCGGCGCAAGCTCATGGTCATGCTGCTCGTGACGAGCGGCGCGGTGCTCGCGCTCACCTGCGCGGCCTTCATCGCCTACCAATACGTGAGCTATCGCGCCGCCGCCCGCTACACGGTGGGCACCCTCAGCGCGGTCATCGCCAGCAACAGCACGGCGGCGGTCGCTTTCGACAACGCGTCGGACGAGACGGATGTGCTTGCGGCGCTGCATGCGGAGCCGCGCGTCACCCTCGCCGCGGTCTATGACGCAGGCGGCGCGCTCTTCGCGCATTACCCGGCGAATGCCCCCGCGAGCGCCTTTCCGCCGCACCCGCAGCACGACGGCCTGCGCTTCGAAGGCGGCATGCTCCTCGAGTACCGGCCGATCCGCCAGGGCGGCAACATCCGGCTCGGCACCCTGTATCTGCGCTGGGATCTGGGCGCGCTCCACCGCGAGATCGCGCTCTACGCGCTGATCGCCGCCGGCATGACGGGCCTGGCGATGCTGCTCGCCTGGCCTCTCGGGCGCTCCCTGCAGCAGCAGATCTCGCGGCCCGTGCAGACCCTGGCGCGCGCGGCGCGGCTGGTCTCGGAGCAACAGGACTACACCGTGCGGGCGCCGAAGCTCGGCGAGGACGAGCTCGGCGCCCTGACCGACGCGTTCAATCACATGTTGGATCAGATCACGGCCGACATCGAGGAGCGCAAGGCGGCGGCCGGCAGGCTGCAGCGACAGCTCTCGCGGCTCGACCTGCTCAACCGCATCACCCGCGCCGTGGGCGAGCGGCAGGACCTGCGCAGCATCTTCCAGGTGGTGATCCGGCACGTGGAGGAAGACGTGCCGATCGACTTCGGCTGTATCTGCCTCTACGACCCGCAGGACGAGATGCTGACCGTGACCACCGTCGGCGCGCGCAGCCGCGAGACGGCGCTGGAGCTGGCGCTGACGGAGCAGGCGCGTGTCCCTGTCGATCGCAACGGCTTGAGTCGCTGTGTGCGCGGCGAGCTGGTGTACGAGCCTGACATCGGCTCGAGCCCGTACCCGTTCCCCGCCACCCTCGCGAGGGGGGGCTTGCGCTCCCTGGTGGTCGCGCCGCTGCGCGCCGAAAGTGTCGTGTTCGGCGTCCTCGCGGCCGCCCGCCGCGAGCCGCAGTCCTTCACCAGCAGCGACTGCGAGTTCCTGCGGCAGCTCAGCGAGCACGTCGCGCTCGCGGCCCACCAGGCGCAGCTCTATTCCGCGCTGCAGCGCGCCTACGAGGAGCTGCGGCAGAGCCAGGAGACGGTGGTGCAGCAGGAGCGGCTGCGCGCGCTCGGCCAGATGGCGAGCGGCGTGGCGCACGATATCAACAATGCGATCTCCCCGGTCGCGCTCTACACCGAGTCGCTGCTCGACCGGGAGCCCGGATTGAGCGACCGTGCACGCTCTTACCTGACGACGATTCAGACAGCGATCCATGATGTGGCGACGACCGTGAGCCGCATGCGTGAGTTCTATCGTCCGCAGGAGGCCCAGGCGACGCTGGTGAGAGTCGAGCTCGACCGCCTCATCCGCGGCGTGCTCGAGCTCACTCAGGCGCGCTGGCGCGATCTGCCGCAGGAGCGCGGCGTGGTCATCGAGCTGCACACCGAGCTGGCGGCTCCGCCCGCCGCCATCCTGGGCGCCGACAACGAGATTCGTGACGCCCTCACCAACCTCATCTTCAACGCCGCCGACGCGATGCCCGACGGCGGGACGCTCACCTTGCGAACGGTGAGGAGCGCGCGCCGCGCCAAGACCGAGACAGGCGGCACGGGCGCCGCAGATACGGCCACACTGGAGGCGCCGGTCGAGATCGTATGCCTGGAGGTCTCGGATACCGGTGTCGGCATGAGCGAGGAGACGCGACGGCGCTGCCTCGAGCCGTTCTTCACCACCAAGGGGGAGCGGGGCACCGGGATGGGCCTCGCCATGGTGTACGGCATGGCCCGCCGCCATGGCGCGGAGCTCGAGATCGACAGCGCCCCCGGGAAGGGCACGACCGTCAGGATCGTCTTCGCGGCCGCGCCGAGCTCGGCCGATGAGGCGGGAAGGCAGCTCACGCTGGGGCTCCCGGTGCGGCCGCTGCGCCTCCTCATCGTGGACGACGATCCGCTCATCATCGAATCTTTGCGGGAGACGCTGCGCGCCGACGGCCACCGCGTCACGGTCGCCGACGGTGGACAGGCAGGTATCGACGCCTTCGAGGCGGCACGGGCGCGCGGCGAGCCCTTCGAGCTGGTGATCACGGACCTGGGCATGCCTTACGTCGATGGCAGGAAAGTATCTGCTACGATCAAGGCCGCATCACCCAACACTCCCGTGGTCCTGCTCACGGGGTGGGGGCAGCGGCTCGCCGCGGAGAATCAGGTCCCGCCGCATGTCGATCGCGTCCTCAACAAGCCGCCGCGGCTGCGCGAGCTGCGGGCGGCGCTGGCGGAGCTGGCGCGCCGCGGCTGAGCCCGCCGGAGCGGGGCCACCACCGCTGCGCAGCGCGGCCCGGCATTGGGAACGATAACAACGGAAGCTAACCGCTAACAGACTGTTCCTGGCATGGCACATGCACCACAAGCGGGCAGCCCCCTGCGTTGTGCCGGCGCGACATTTGCTGAAAATCGCCTGCCAATCCGGTATCTTCGCCGCCACAAGGGGACCGCAAGATGGACGGCCGCCCGCCGGCCTCCGTTCTGCTTCGTCCCTAAACAACCTTTCAGGGGCATTGCATGAATCGAATAACTCAACTGGTCTCACTGGCCGTGGCGGCCGCGCTCGCGGGAAGTCTCACCGGTATCGCTCGCGCCGACCAGCCTGCGGCGCCCGCGGCGGCCGCGGTGTCGCCGGATCAGCTGGCCACCGTCGTAGTCACCGCGACCAAGCGCCAGACGGTTGCGCAGGACACGCCGATCAGCATGACCGTGCTCACCAACGACAACATCGCCGATCGCGGCCTGACGGACTTCAACACCCTGACGCAGGGCATCCCGGACCTCGCCATGCGCACCTCCGGCCCAGACCAGACCGAGTACGAGATGCGCGGCTTGAATTCCGCTGGCGGCAACACGTCGATGGTCGGCGTCTACCTGGACGAAGTGCCGCTCTCATCCCCAGCCTCGGAGCAGCTCGGCAAGGTGATCATCGACCCCGACCTCTACGATCTGCAGCGCGTCGAGGTTCTGCACGGTCCGCAGGGCACGCTGTACGGGTCGAGCTCCATGGGCGGAACGGTCCGGCTCATTCCGGCCCAGCCGGAGCTCGGAACCTTCGCCGGCTCCGGCGAGACGACCGTCTCCGACACCGGCTCCGG
>JASHVV010000420.1 GCA_030044385.1 Gammaproteobacteria bacterium | reverse complement strand
GGTCTGGGCGGCGGCGGTGGGCAAGGCGGCCGGCTCCATGGCGCTCGGGGCCGTCGATGCGCTCGGCCCCGCGCTGGAGCGGATGTTGGTGATCGGCAAGAGCGGACATCTCGCGCCCGAGCTCCTGACGATTGCGGGCGTGGAGGCGCTCGAGAGCGCTCACCCGATTCCCGATGAGCGCTCGCTCGCCGCGGGCCGGCGGCTTCTCGATTGGGTGGACGCGCTGCCGGCGGCGGTAGCGCCGCTCTTCCTGGTCTCCGGCGGCGCCTCGAGCCTGGTGGAGGTGCTCGAGCCCGGTGTCTCGCTGGCGGAGCTCGAGCGGCTCTCGGCGCAGGGGCTGGCCGAGGGAGTTCCCATTGGCGAGCTCAACGCGCGCCGCGCGCACCTGTCGCAGATCAAGGGCGGACGCCTCTCGGCCCGCCTCGGCGGCCGTGCCGCGCGCGCACTTTTCATATCGGACGTGCCCGACGATGATCCGGCGGTCATCGGCTCCGGGCTCCTCGGTCCTGCCGCCGGCAGCGGCGATCGCATCGAGCGGGAAGTCGTCGCCTCGGTGGAGCGGGCGATGGCGGGTGTCGCCGCGGCGTCGCTGCGGCGGGGACTCACGGTGGAGTGTGTGCGCCAGAGATATGCCGGCGATGCGACACGCCTGGCCGCACGCTTCACTCACGAGCTGCTCGTCGGCAACACCCAGGTGCGAGTCTGGGGCGGGGAGTCGACCGTGCGCCTGCCGCCGCACCCGGGCCGCGGGGGCCGCAATCAGCATCTCGCGCTCGCCGCCGCCCGATTTCTGCCCGAGTATCCCGACTTGCTGCTGCTCGCCGCGGGCACCGACGGGACGGACGGCCCGACCGAGGCGGCGGGGGGACTGGTGGATGCCGACACCTGCGCGCGCCTGGCCCTCTGCGGCCTCGATGCCGAGGATTGCCTCTCACGGGCCGACTCCGGCACCGCGCTCGCCGCGGCGGACGCGCTGGTGCGCACCGGCCCGACGGGAACCAACGTGGCGGACCTGGTGATCGGCGTGAAGCTCCCGCGGGCGGACATGATATAAGCCCTCCGATGTCCGTTCCGAGCAAACCCGATGAGCCGCGCGCCGCGCCGGAGTCGCAGTGCTTCGGCGGGGCTTTCATCCGGGGCTACCGGCGCGTGCGCCAGATGGCTTCCGGCAGCCGCGCCGACATCTTTCTGGCCGAGCGTCTGGAGACCCGCTCGCTGGTCGCGCTCAAGGTCGTTCGCGACCGGCACGAGCAGGCCGAGGCGTCGGACTCGTTCCTCAGGTTCCTGCAGGAATACGAGATCGCGCAACGCATCCGCCATCCGGGCATCGTGCGGCTCTTCGATCTCGGCGTCAGCGATGAGCACGCGTGGCTGGTGATGGAGTACTTTCCGCGCGGCGACCTGCGCCGGCGCATGAAGGCGCAGATCGCACCGCGGCGGGCGGTGCAGGTCGCGGCGGCGATCGCGCGCGCGCTCGGCGCACTGCATGCCGAAGGCGTCGTGCATCGCGACCTCAAGCCCGGCAACGTGATGCTGCGCGAGGATGGGAGCGTCGCGCTCATCGACTTCGGCATGTCCAAGGATACGTCCGCGAGCCACGACCTGACGGAGCGCGGCCTGATCTTCGGCACGCCGCACTACATGAGCCCGGAGCAGGGGCATGGAGAGCCCACGGACGCGCGCAGCGACCTCTACAGTCTGGGCGTCATCCTTTACGAGATGCTGACCGGCGGCAAGCCCTACCGTGCCGACAGCCCGATGGCAGTCATCTACAAACACCGCAAGGAGCCGGTGCCGCAGCTGGCCGAAGGCCTCGATGGCCTGCAGCCCCTGCTCGAGCGGCTGCTGGCGAAGCAGCCGGCGGAGCGCTTTGCGACCGCGCTCGCGGCCGCCGAGGCGCTCGACCGGCAGCTCGAGCGCTTCCGACAGCCGGCGTGACCGGATCGTCGGCAACGATTTTACTCGCGCCCACCCCCGATGCCTGGGTGGAGGCAGCGTCCGCCCGCTGGCGGGAGCTCCTCAACGATCATGCCCAGTGCGAGAAGAAGGCCGCCTCGACGGCCCTCGCGCTGATGTTCACCTATCCGGAGGACCGTCGCCTGGCGACCGCACTGTCGCGCCTCGCGCGCGAGGAGCTGCGGCACTTCGAGCAGGTGCAGAAGCTCATGGACGCCCTGCAGGCGCCCTGCGAGCGGCAGCGGCCGGGGCGCTACGCCTCGGGGCTGCGGGCCGCCCTGCGTACCGCGGACCCGGGCCGCAAGCTCGATCTGCTGCTGACGGGGGCGCTGATCGAGGCGCGCTCCTGCGAGCGCTTCCGGCTGCTTGCGCCGCGGCTGCCGGCGGAGGTCGGCGGGCTCTATGCGCAGCTCGCGCGGTCCGAGGCCCGCCACTACGAGCAGTACCTGGATCTCGCGCGGGAGGCGGCGCCGCAGTGGCGCCCGCGGCTGCGGGAGCTCGCCGAGCACGAAGCGCGGCTCGCCACGGCGCCGGATTCGCAGCTTCGGTTCCACTCCGGGCCGCCGCCGGCGTCGCCGCGGATTGCGCTAGGATAACAGTTCGTTACAACGCTCCCGCGCGGCCCGCGATTATCTTCTGCCGATGGCCGACCGTCCGCACCTCCTCATCGTCGATGACGACCGCGAGATCCGCTCGCTGTTGAGTCAGTATCTCGAGAAGAACGATTTCCGCGCGACGGCCGTCGGCGACGGCCGGGAGATGCGGCGCGTTCTCGAGCGCGCGTCGGTCGACCTGATCGTCCTCGACCTGATGCTGCCCGGCGAGGACGGCCTGACCCTCTGCCGCGAGCTGCGCACGCACTCGCAGATTCCGGTGATCATGCTGACCGCGCGCGGCGAGGACGTTGATCGCATCGTGGGCTTCGAGGTCGGCGCCGACGATTACCTGCCGAAGCCCTTCAACCCGCGCGAGCTCCTGGTGCGCGTTCGGGCAGTGCTGCGCCGCTCCGCGCAGGCGCCGCGGGACCCCAATCCGCAGTTGGTCCGCGGGTTCTCCTTCGGCGGCTGGCGACTCGACACGACGCGGCGCACGCTCACGGATGCGGCCGGCAAGGATGTTTCGCTGAGCGGTGCGGAGTACCGCCTCCTCGCCGTATTGCTGTCGTCCGGCAACCGGGTGCTGTCGCGGTCGCAGCTCACGGAACTGCTGCGCGGGCGCGAGGCCGATCCTTTCGATCGCAGCATCGACGTACGGGTCAGCCGCCTGCGGCAAATCCTGGGCGACGACGCCCGCGCGCCGCAGATCATCAAGACGGTGTACGGCGAGGGTTATGTCATCGGCGTGCCGGTCGAGAGCACCTGACGCCGCCCCGCATCCGCCATGCGCATCTCACTCTGGCCGCGCTCCCTGTTCGGCCGCCTGATCGCCGCTCTGGTGATCGCCGTCGTGCTGGCCCAGGCCGCGACGCTCTATCTCTTTGCGCGCCATCTGGAGCGGTTCACCCTCGACACCAGTGTATGGGTGTGGTCGCGGCGGATCACCGAGATCACGCTGATGCTCGAGCAGCTGCCGCCCGAGCAACGCGCTCCGATGCTGGCGCGGCTGCAGGAGCAGGCGGACAGGATCGCGCTGCACCGCGAGCGGCGGGGCCTGAGGCTGCGGGGCTCCGGGACACGGCTTCCCCAGCCGCTCCGTCCGCCGCACCGTCAGCTGTCTCCCTGGCTCCCGCATTCTTGGCCGCATTTCTTCGTACAACTGCCGTTCACCTCGCAGGCCTCGGGCGTGAGGGATGAGCTGGGGCGGGAGCTGCGAGCGGATCTCGGCAGCAGCTATGACATCACGATACAGGCGTCGTCCGCGCCGGCCGCGGACGTGATCCCGATCCCATCGCCCTTCCTCGACCTGGAGAACACCAATCCGACTCAGTCTTACGATGTCGTCGTCCGGCTGCCTGACCGCTCGAGTGTGGTTTACCGGGTGACCCGCGTGGATCCGGGGGCGCCGTTGCCCACGAGTCTGATGCTCAACGTGATCCTGCTGGTGGTCCTGCTCGTCATTGCCCTCTATATCGCCGCCCGGGGCATCACCCGGCCGTTGTCGCGGCTCGCGGGCGCGGCGGAGAGCATCGGCAGGGGTGCGCGGATACCCAAGCTGGAAGAAGAGAAGGGCGCGCGCGAGCTGCGCCATGCGGCGCGCGCCTTCAACTCCATGCAGGATCGGTTGCATCGCTACCTGGACAGCCGCACGCGCGTGCTGGCCGCGATGTCGCACGATCTCAAGACGCCGCTGACGCGGCTGCGGCTTCAGGTCGAGACGCAGATCGAGGATGCCGCGCTGCAGGCGCGGTTCGGCAAGGAGCTCGACGAGATGGAGAGCATGGTGCGCGGCGCGCTGGGTCTCTTTCGCGGCCTCAACGACGAGGAGCCGCTGGAGCCGGTCGACGTCAACCGGCTGCTGGAGACGATCCGCGGCGAGTTCGTGGAGATGGACAAGAGCGTGACCCTGGAAGGGCGGGCGCTGCGACCGTTCCAGGGCAAGCCACAGGCGTTGAAGCGCTGCATCACCAACCTGGTCAGCAACGCCGTCAACTTCGGCGGCGGGGCGCACATCCTGGTGCGCGACGGCGCCCAGCTCGAGATCAGTGTTTGCGACGAAGGCCCGGGCGTCCCACCCGAGGAGTTGGAGAAGGTGTTCGAGCCCTTCTATCGCCTGGAGTCCTCCCGCAACC
>JASHVV010000419.1 GCA_030044385.1 Gammaproteobacteria bacterium | reverse complement strand
CTCGCAACGCCGGCGGGCGGCCGGATCGCGGGGCGCGGCGCCTGGCAGGGCATCGAATACGACATCTCGCTCGCGCTCGCGGCGGATGCGCCCGTCTGGTTCTGGCATCTGCGCCTGAGCAACACCTCGCCGCAAGCCCGGGAGCTGGACCTCACCTACGCCCAGGATGTCGCGCTCGCCCCATATGGCGCGGTGCGAATGAACGAGTATTACGTCAGCCAATACGTCGATCACACGCCGCTGGCCGATGCGGAGCGCGGCATCCTGATCGCCTCCCGCCAGAACCAGGCCGTGGACGGCCGCTATCCCTGGTGTCTGATCGGGTCGCGGCGGCGAGCCGTCTCCTTCGCCACCGACGCGCTCGATTTCCAGGGACTCGCGAGCCGGCCGGGCGAGCCCCTCATCGGCATGCGCGGGGAGCTTCCCGGCCACCGCCTGCAGCACGAGCACTCGATGGTGGTGCTGCGCGACGCGCCGATCCGCCTCGCGCCCGGCCAGAGCCTGGATGCGGGATTCTTCGGCGGCTTCGCCGCCGATCACCCGGATGCGACCTCCGAGGCGGACCTGTCCAGGCTGAGCGCGATCCTGGCGCTCCCCGAAGCAGCGCCCGCGGCGGTGCCCGCGGCAGCCCCCGCCGACGGGTCGCATGCCGATCCGCCTGCTGCGCAAACGCTCTTCTCGTCGACCGCGCCGCTGCAAACGATCGATCTCGATTCCGAAGCGCTCCGCCGCCTCTTCCCGCCGCCCCGGCGCCACGAAGAGTTGGATGAGCGCGGCGCGTGCCTGTCGTTCTTCCACGGTCCCGACCGCCACGTGGCGCTGCGGGAGAAGGAGCTGCGCGTGCTGCGCCCGCACGGCCAGCTGCTGCGCACCGGGCGGCATCTGACTCCGGATGAGAGCGCTCTCGTCTCGACGGTGTGGATGAGCGGCGTCTTCCATTCGATGCTCGCCCAGGGACACGTCAGCATCAACCGCTTCCTGTCGGTGAACCGCAGCTACCTCGGTCTCTTTCACTCGCACGGCCTGCGTGTCTTCGCCAGGCTGGGAGGCGAATGGCGGCTCCTCGGCGTGCCCTCCGCCTTCGAGATGGGGCCCGGGGACTGCCGTTGGATCTACCGCCATGCCGGCGGCGAGATCCAGCTGCGCTCCGCCGCCCGTTCCGCGCCCCATGCGCTGACTCTCGACATCGAGGTGACCGAAGGGCCTGACACGGCCTTTCTCATCTGCCACCACATCGCGCTGAACGGCGACGACGGTAACTCCGCGGAGCCGCTCGCTTGGCGGCGCGAGGGCAATACGCTGATCGTGACACCCGCGCCGGCATCGGACATCGGCCGCAGATTTCCTCAGGGCGACTTCCGGATCAGTCTCGCCCCCCAGACGTCGGTGGCGCGCGTCGGGACCGACGAGTTGCTGTTCCTCGACGGACGCTCGCGAGAAGAGCCGTACCTTTGCGTCGAGACCTCGCATGGACGCCGCGTGAGCCTCATCATCCGCGGATTCCTCGTCGCCGAGGAGAGCCAGACGCCCTGGCGGCTCCCGCCCGATGAGCCGCTGGCCCCGGTCCTGACTATCGAGCCGGCCGCAGCCGCACCGCCGGCCGTCCACGCCGCGCAGCTCGTCGAGATGGTGCCGTGGTACACGCAGAACGGGCTCGTGCACTATCTCTCCCCGCGCGGTCTCGAGCAGTACTCGGGCGGCGGCTGGGGCACGCGCGATGTCTGCCAGGGGCCGGTCGAGATGCTGCTCGCCCTGGGGCGGACGGAGCCGCTGCGCGACCTCCTGCTGCGCGTCATGGCCAACCAGAATCCCGACGGCGACTGGCCGCAGTGGTTCATGTTCTTCGAGCGGGAGCGCGACATCCGCGCGGGCGACTCGCACGGCGACATCGTCTTCTGGCCGCTGGTGGCGCTCGCTCAGTACCTGGGCGCCGCGGGCGACGCCGATTTCCTCGAAGCGCGCGTGCCGTTCTTCGATTCCACGGGCCCGGATGCCGGCGAGCGCGCGACCGTCTGGCAACATGTCGAGCGCGCGTTGGCCCTCATCGACAGGCGGCGCATTCGCGGCACGGCGCTCGCCGCCTACGGCCACGGCGACTGGAACGACTCGCTGCAGCCCGCCGATCCGGCGCTGCGCGAGCACATGTGCAGCGCGTGGACGGTCACGCTGCATTTCCAGGCGTTGACGATGCTGGCGCACGCATTGCGCTCCCTCGGACGCGCCGCGCAGGCGGAGCCGCTCGAGCGGCAGGCCGAAGCCGTCCGCAGCGACTTCCAACGGCTCTTGCTTCCGGACGGAGTGCTGACGGGCTACGCCGTGTTCGACGGTACCTCGGACATCCGCTACCTACTGCATCCGCGGGATGCGACGACCGGGGTTCGATACAGCTCTCTCGCCATGATCCATGCCATCCTGGAGGACGTGCTGACTCCGGATCAGGCACGCACGCACCTCGAGATCATCGGCCGGGAGCTCACCGGCCCCGACGGGGTGCGCCTGTTCGACCGGCCAATGCCCTACCACGGCGGACCCCAGCGTATCTTCCAGCGCGCCGAGAGCGCGACGTTCTTCGGCCGTGAGATCGGCCTCATGTACATGCATGCGCATCTGCGCTACGCGCAGGCGCTGGCCCACGTTGGACGGGCGGAGGATTTCTTCCGCGCCCTGTGTCAGGCCGACCCCATCGGCATCCGCGCCGTCGTTCCGGCCGCGACCTTGCGCCAGGCGAACTGCTACTACTCGAGCTCCGATGCGGCGTTCGCGGATCGCTATCAGGCGCGCGCCGAGTACGAGCGGGTCCGCCGCGGCGCGATCCCGCTCGACGGCGGCTGGCGGGTCTATTCCAGCGGCGCCGGCATTGCTCTCGCCCTCACGCTCCGGCGCTTCCTGGGACTCACCTGGGAGTCCCGCACGCTCTGCGTCGATCCGGTGATGCCGGGCGCGCTGGACGGAATGCGGGTGGCGACCTCCGTGCGCGGATATCCGCTCGAGGTGACCTATCGGGTCGGGGCTTCGGGCCGCGGAGTGAACGACATCGTACTCAACGGCCGGAAGCTGTCGTTCGCGCGGGAAGCCAATCCGCACCGTCCTGGAGCGGCGCGAGTGGCGTCCGCCGCGGTGCTCGATCACCTGACCCGGACGGGCAATACGCTTGCCATCGACCTCGGGTAGCCCCGGCGATATCATCGCCGCTTGCCTCACGCTCAACCATTCCTCCGCGCGTCATTCCTCGGCCTGATCGCAACGGCGCTTTGCGCCTGCCACTCGGGTGACGGCTCGTCCGGCCCGGCCGCGGCGCGCATGATCCCCGCGCCGGCCGCGATCGCGACCTCCGCGACGCCTCCGCCCATGGCAGTCGCGCTGGCGCCGCAAATCAACGACGCCGACTTTTTACAATTTGACAAAACTCTGTCCTCCGACGCTTTCAGCGGACGCAAACCAGGCACGCGCGGTGAGGTGCTGACGATCCGCTATCTGGTCGACCAGTTCCGCCGCATGCACCTGATGCCGGGCAACCGCGGATACTGGCTGCAGAGCGTGCCGCTGGTCGCGACGACGCTGGTCAACACCACGACGAGGCTCGAGGTGCATACCGGCGGCGGCCTGCAGAGCTTCGCCTACGGCGCCGAGATGATGGCCTTCACGCAGGACGCGCGGCCGCTCGTCGTGCTGAGGAACTCGCCGATCGTCTTCATGGGCTACGGAATCGATGCGCCGCAGTGGCAGTGGAACGACTACCAGGACGTGAGCGTGAAGGGCAAGACGGTGATCGTGCTCGTCAACGACCCTGGCTACGCCACCGGCGACCCGCAGCTCTTCAACGGCAAGACGATGACCCCGTACGGCCGCTGGATCTACAAGTACGAGGAGGCGGCGCGCATGGGCGCCGCCGCCTGCTTCATCGTTCACACCAGCGACGCCGCGGCGGGCTACCCCTGGACGGTGATCCGCAACAGTACCGGCGGCGAGCTGCAAAGCCTGCCCGCGAGCCTCGCGCCGGATCCGCGGCTCGCGGTCGCGGGTTGGCTGACCCACGCCGCCGCGCAGCGCCTGTTCCGCGCGGCCGGGCTCGACCTCGACACCCTGGCCGCGCAGGCCGCCCAGCGCGGCTTTCAGCCCGTAACGCTCCAGGCCACCGCCTCCATCACGCTACGCAGCACCGTCACCCATGGTCGATCCTACAACGTGCTCGCCCTCGTCAAGGGACGCGAGCATCCCGAACAGGTGGTGATCTACAGCGCTCATTGGGACGACCTCGGCAGTGAGACAGGACCTCGCGGGCACCATCAGATCTTCCACGGCGCCATCGACAACGGCAGCGGGGTTTCCGCCCTGCTCGAGATCGCCGACGCGTTCGCCCACCAGAGGACGCCTCCCGCGCGCAGCGTCCTCTTCCTGCTGCCAACGCTCGAAGAGTCGGTCACCCTCGGGTCGCAATACTACGTGACCCACCCCGCCTTTCCGCTCGACCGGACGGTGGCGGACATCGACGTGGATGCCTGGCCGATCATCGGCCGCGCTCGCGACATGGCGGACATCGGCGCCGGACAATCGCAGCTCGAGGATGACCTCGAGCAGGTGCTCTCGCTCCAGGGCCGGGAGTTGACTCCGGAATCGACCCCACGCTACGGCTCCTATTTCCGCTCCGACCGCTTCAGCTTCGCGAGCGCAGGCGTACCGGCGCTGATCGTGGGGCCCGGGCTCAACCTGATCGACGGCGGCCACCCCGCGGGGCTCGCTGCCTCCGCCGACTACACCGCGCACCGCTATGACACGCCTGCGGACACGTTCAATCCCAACTGGGACCTGAGCGGCACGCTCGAGGACATCCAGACGCTCTATCTCCTCGGCCGCAACCTCGCCGACGGAGATGAGTGGCCCGACTGGTATCCCGACAGCGAGTTCCGGGCACGGCGCGACGCGATGATGGCGCCGAAGCCGCAGTAGGACAAACCGGATCCAGCGCTTCCTAACATGTCTCGCGCGATGGCGCGATGTCGACGATGCTGTCGAACGCGAGCGGCACGACTTCCCGCACCGCGATTCGCGGCGAGGCCTCCTCGCCGCGCGCGGCGCACACCGCCGCCAGGTAGCCGCAGCGCGGCTCGAGCTGCCACAGCCGCCAGCCGCGCGGCGAGTCGCCGAGCTGCGGCCGCATGTGCAGCGCCAGGCCCCGCTCACCGGTCAGCTCGAAGCGGAAGGCATCGAGCGCGATCGCGAGACCCAATCCCCTCGCCTTGATATACGACTCCTTCAGTGTCCACAGCTCGAAGAAACGCCGGCGGCGGGCTGCCGGCGGCAGCGCGAGGAGCGCCGCGCTCTCTTGCGGCGCGAAGTAGCGATCGAGTCCGTCGATGTCGGCCTCGCGTGCCTCGAAGCTTTCGGCGTCTATGCCGAGCGCCCGGCCCGAAGTGATGCCGAGCATCACCAGATCGGAAGAATGCGAGATGTTGAATTCCAGCGCGGGCACGGGTGACGGCGCCGAGATGGCGGGCCGCCCGTGCGGCCCGGCGCAGAAGCACCAGTCCTGCGGACGCACCGCGGCGTAGCGCGACAGCACCGTGCGCACCAGGGCGCGGGTGACGAGGAACCGCCGCTGATCCGCGGCAAAGCGGAAGCGCGCCTGTCTGGCGCGCTCCTCCCCGCTGAGCAGCGCGTCGTACCGGGGCCAGAGCGAGTCTTTGCGGATCTCGCTGATGTAAGTGCACCAGAGATCGATCCTATGGCTGTCGGCCAGGAGGTCCATGCTTGCGCCTACACGCCCGGCTCGCCCGCCGAGCGGACGTCCTGCGCCCTGCCCTTCCACCTGCCGCCGCGCCCGGCGGCATATTGGATCGCGGAGTGGACGGTGGCGGCCGCGTAAAAGAGCGCCACGGCGGGCAGAAGCAGCGCGTAAGCGGCTGCGATCCGATGGAAGCGCACCATCGGCAGATAGCAGACCGTCATGAGCATCCACGCCGCGGCGCCGAGGGCCACCGCCTCGGGCCGGCGCGTCAGCAACAGCAATGGCGGGGCGAGATAGGTGGCGAGCAGCCCGAGAAGCGTCGCGGCCAGCAGCAGGTACGAGTGCCGCAGCTGATTGAAAGCCGTTCGCGAGATCATCGCGCCGAGCTGCGCAAAGGAGCCATACAACCGCAGGCTGCGCGTCCGTCGCGCCAGACCCAGCCAGATGCGCCCGCCGCTCGACTTCACCGCGCGCGCCAGCGCGCAGTCATCGATGATCTGGCCGCGGATCGCGGCGAGGCCGCCGGCACGCGCGAGTGCCGCCGGGCGAATCAGCATGCAGCCGCCCGCGGCACCCGCGACGGGCGATCCCGACGAGGCGATCCAGGCCGGTGGATAGAGCTCGAAGAAGAAGAACACGAACGCCGGGATCAGGCAGCGCTCCGCGAGACTCGCCGTCGAGAGCCGCACCATCAGCGAGACGAGATCGAGCCGCTCTGCCTCGGCTTTGCCGGCAAGCGCCGCGACCTCACCGGCCGCGTACTCGATATCCGCGTCGGTGAAGAGCAGGAAGTCAGGATCCATCGCAGCCGCGGCGGCGACACCCTGCGACATGGCCCAGAGCTTGCCCGTCCACCCCGCCGCAGGCGGCGTGCCGCGCAGCACTGTCAATTGCGCTCCCGCGCCGCAATCCTCGGCCGCCCGCCTCGCCGCTTCCGCGGTCCCGTCCGTGCTGCCATCATCGACGACGATCACATGGATAGGCGGCGCGAGCGTCTGCGCGAGCAACGAGCTCACCGCTTTGCCGATGCCCTCGACTTCGTTGCGTGCCGGTACGACCGCAACGACACGCCCGACTTGCGGGCTGACAGCGGCTCCGGCGCGCGGGGACTGCGGCCCCAGCGCCGGCGCGACCCGCCAGAATCCGCCACGCGCCAGCAGCAGATAGAGCCAGATGGCCAGCGGCACCGCGGCGGCGGCTTGGAAGAGAATCACGGCGTCAACCGACACCTGGGGCACGACCCTTCATGGGCATGCGGGCGGGACTGCGAGACCGATATAATCGGCGGACCTGCATCGTCGTCAGTGGCCATCTTTGCTCAAGCATAGCCCAAGGCGCTTCAATCTTGCAGCGCTCGGGCTCATCGCCGCGGCGCCGCTCTGCCTCGCGGCCCTTGGGTCGCCGCAAGGCGTCGCCGTCGCGCCGGCGTCGACAGCGCCCCCCCGTACGCCGGCGGTGACCGGGCCGATTCCGGCGCCGAAGCCGAAGAAGAAAAAGAAGCAGCCCGGACCGAAGATCAACTGGCTGAATCCCACCACCTGGCCGGTGCTGCCGGTGCCGCTCACGGCCGTCGATCCCAACAACGGCCTCACTCTCGGCATGATCCCGACGATGTTGGAGACCAACTCCAGCAACCAGATCACCGACATCATCGCGCCGGACATCATGCACAACCCGTACTTCGGCTGGGGCGCGCACGCCCGGATACTCGCCTTCCCGTCGCAGGACACGCAATGGTCGGTCGTGGGCGGCGGCGAGCAGCACATCGAGAGCACGCTCGATGCGCTCTACCAGACCGGGCTGCTGCGCGAATCGCCCTTCACGCTGTCGGTCGAGGGGCTCTACGACCGCAGCGGCACGGCGCGCTTCTACGGCATCGGCAACAACTCCTTCATGATCAACCAGACCGTCTACATCGATCAGCAGATCGGCGTCGACTCGACGCTCGGCTGGAACATCAGCCACGCCTGGCAGCTCGCGTACACCTTCGTCGCCAAGAAGGTCAAGGTTCTCGGCACGACTCTCCCGGGCATTCCGCCCATCACTTCCCGCTTCCGCGGCACGCTCGGCATCGGCACGACGCACGAGCTGCTCAACCGCGTCGAGCTCGTTTACGACACCCGCGACGACATCACCATCCCGACGAAGGGCATGCAGGTCGTCGCCTACGGCGGCGTCGCCAGCCGCAATGTCGAGCTGGACGACTCGCTCTTCACCGAGGCCGGGGGCGACGGGCGGTTCTACTGGTCGCCGTACCCCTCGCTCGTGGTGGCGACTCACGTGGATCTGCGGTACGAGCCGAGCGCGCACCACGTGCCGTTCTGGGCTCTCAGCAGCCTGGGCGGCGATGGGAGCGAGATCGGCGGCTCGCAGACCCTGCGGGGCTACGGCGACGGGCGGTTCTACGACCGCAACTCCTTCTCCGCCAACCTCGAGCTGCGGCAGAACGTGCTCTCGCTCGACGCATTCTCGACGCACGTCGACATCCAGCTCGCCCCTTTCATCGACACCGGCCAGGTCTTCCACAGCACCGACACCTGGCCGATCACCCACCTGCACAACGTGTTCGGCATGGGATTTCGCGGCATCGCGGCGCCTTCCGTGGTCGGCTACGTCGACATCGGCAAAGGCCACGAGGGCATCGCCGTCTTCACCGGCATCGGCTATCCGTTCTAACCTTGCAGATACCCCTGCTCGCGAAACCAACGTAAGGCGTCGGCGAACGCCTCTGACGGCGGGCGCGAGCGGTAGCCGAGCTCGCGCGCGGCCTTGGCGCTGGAGAAGAACATGCGTTTGCGCGCCATGCGCACTCCTTCGACCGTGACGCGGGTCGGCTTGCCCGTCAGCCTGGCGTAGAGCTCCGAGACATAGGCCACGGGAAGCACCGCGCCGTGCGGGAGGCGGATGCGCGGCGGGCTTCGGCCGACGAGCTGTGCGATGAGCGTCAGGATCTGACGCAGGGTCATGTCCTCTCCGCCCAGAATGTAACGCTCGCCGATGCGCCCGCGATGGAACGCCAGCAGATGGCCCGCCGCGACATCGTCTACGTGCACGATGTTGAGTCCCGTGTCGACGTAAGCGGGCGTGCGGCCCAGGGCGGCGTCGAGGACGATCCGGCCGGTGGGCGTGGGCTTCACGTCGCCCGGACCGATGGGAGTCGAGGGGTTGACGATCACCACCGGCACGCCGGCGGCCACCGCCTCGCGCGCCCGCTGCTCGGCCAGGAACTTGGAGCGCTTGTAGTGCCCGATCATGTCCGCGAGGCTCACCGGGGTATCTTCCGCGCCCGGATGGCCGTCCGCGGGCAGCCCCACGGTCGCGACACTGCTCGTATACACGACGCGCGTCACCCCCGCGCGCCGCGCGGCATCGAGGAGGAAGCCCGTTCCTTCGACATTGGCGCGGTAGAGCTCCTGCGGCCGGGGCGCCCACAGCCGGTAATCGGCGGCAACGTGAAAGGCCGCCTCGCAGCCTTCGAGCGCGCGCTCGAGGGAAGCGGGATCCGTCAGGTCCCCCACGACTGGCTCGACCGCAAGTGCCGCGATGTTGCGGCGGTCAGACCCGCCGCGCACCAGCGCACGAACCTGCCAACCCTCGGCGAGGAGCGCCCGAGCCACCGCGGCGCCGACGAACCCCGTTGCGCCAGTGACCAACGCCCTCATCGGATCTCCTCGGCGCCAGGGCCGCCGACGAGTGCGCGGCGCGCGGCGGATCCCGGACGGGCCACGTCCGCAAGCACCCGGGTGGCGATACGGTACCGCGCCGAGAGGCGGATCAGCGCCGTGACTTCTCCCGGTGCGCGCACGAGACCCGCGAGCAGGCGACCGGTCCGCAGCCGACCGCCGGCGCTCGCGGCGATGACCGCCGGCGGCAGCTCATCCGCGGCAGTGTCGACGATGACCCGCAGTGCAATGAAAGGACGGTCCGCCTGAGCGGCGACCGCGGCAATGGCGGCGCTCTCCATGTCCACCGCGGCAGCGCGCGAGCGATGCCACAAATCAACCTTGGCGTTGCGCCCGACCGGCCGGTCGACCGTCAGGAGCCTGCCGCCGCCTGCGATGCAGGAGGCGGGCAGCGCGGCGCGCAGCCGCTGTCGCCAATCGTTGGAGGTCGCCGACGGCGCGGTTTCCGGTCCGGCGCCGGCCGCGACCTCCTCCGGCAGCAGCACGGCGCCGCAGATCAGTGTCGGGTCGAGACCGCCGGCCATGCCGAAGCTTGCGAGCGCGGTGGCCCCCGCGAGCACGAGCCTGCGCGCTGCGGCGGCCGCGGCGCTCTCCCCGATGCCGCTCACCGCCAGCAGGGCGCCGTCGGCGAGCTGGCGGAGGCCGGTCCCGTGAGGGACCGCGGGCCCGAGGGTGCGCGCCTCGGCCGCGAGCGCCGAGACGATGCCGATGGGCTTCAAGGGGGATGGGGCTCGGCGCGGCGGCGGTACGCGGCCAGCGCCCAGAGCGGGAAGAAGGCGCAGTAACCGTGATACTTGAGATAAAACACCCGCGGGAAGCCGGGCGCGGTGAAGCTGGCATGAGTCCAGAGCCCATCGCTCTCCTGCGTGTGCAGCAGATACTCCACGCCGCGCTTCACGGCCGCCGAGCTGCCCTCACCCGCAGCGATGAGCGCCAGCACCGCCCACGCTGTCTGATATGGCGTGCTGCCGAAACTGCGGTCGCTGTACCTCCCGAGGTCGTAGCTGTCGTTGCTCTCGCCCCAACCGCCGTCCGCATTCTGCAGCGACAGAAGCCAGTCGACGGCGCGACGCACCGCGGGGTCGTCGGCCGGAACGCCGGCCTGCTCCAAAGCGATGAGCACCGACCACGTGCCGTAAACGTAATTGCTGCCCCAACGGCCGAACCAGGAGCCATCGGCTTCCTGC
>JASHVV010000418.1 GCA_030044385.1 Gammaproteobacteria bacterium | reverse complement strand
CAGGTCCAACAGCAGCTTCAGCGCCTCGAGCGCCTGCAGGGTGCCGAAGGTGCCGGGCACCGGTCCCAGGACGCCGGCCTCGGCGCAGTTGCCGACGAGACCGTCGCGGGTAGCCTCCGGCCAGACGCACCGCAGGCAGGCGCCGCCGCGGTCCGGCCGCAGGACCTGCAGCTGTCCCTCGTACTGGTACACGCTCGAGAAGATGACGGGCTTGCGAAGCTGCACGCACGTGTCATTCAACATGAACTTGGTCGAGAAGTTGTCGGTGCAGTCGATGACGAGCGAGTAGGGCCCGATGATGGCCGGCGCCGCGGCCGCATCGAGCCGCAGCGCATGGGTGCGGACCTCGACCTCGGGGTTCAGCGCGCGCAGGCGTGCGGCTGCCAGCTCGACTTTGGGCTGGCCGACGTCCGCAAGCGAGTAGAGCGTCTGCCGGTGGAGGTTGGAGGCCTCCAGCCGGTCCCCATCGACCAGGCCGATACGGCCGACGCCCGCGGCGGCGAGGTAGGTCATGGCCGGCACGCCCAGGCCGCCGCAGCCCACCACCAACACCGAAGCGCGCCGCAGCTTCTCCTGGCCCGCCGCGCCGACTTCCTTCAGGGCCATCTGCCGCGAGTAATCGGGCGCGGGAGCCGCCTCGTGCGCGTGGCTGTGGTGCGCGTGACCGGCGTGCTCCGCGCAGCGCTCGCAGTTCACCCAGCCGGAGTCGCCGTCCTCGTAGTGCTCCTTCTTCCAGATGGGCAGCCGCTGCTTGACCTCGTCGATGATGTAGCGGCAGGCGCGGAACGCCTCGTCACGGTGGCGAGCCGTCACGCCGACCCATACCGCGTTCTCGCCGATCTCGAGCGCGCCGATCCGGTGCACGCACGCCGCATGCTCGACCCCGAAGCGCGCGATCGCCGCGGCGATGATCCGCTCGCCTTCCTTGATGGCGAGCGGCTCGAAGGCCTCGTACTCCAGCCGGCGCACGCGCCGACCCTCGTTGTGATCGCGCACCCAACCCTCGAACGCGGCGTAGCCGCCACAGGCCGGGTCGCTGAGCTCGGTCCGCAGCGCGGACTCGTCGAGGGGGGTGGAGGAGAAGCGGAATGTCACGTTACCCACCAGCGACCGGTGGAATGAACACGACCGAGTCGCCGTCCTGCAGGCGCTGCCCCCAGTCGCCGAACTCGGAGTTGACCGCTACCCGCAGCATCTCGGGCGCGAGCGAGAAGGGATACCGCGCCTGCAGCTCCTGATACAGATCGCGCGGTGTCGCGGCGGCAGTGACCAGCGACTCCGAGCTGCGTCCCGCCTGCTCGCGCAGCAGCGCGTAGTACTGCACATTGATCCGGCGCTCGGCCGCGGATCGCCGCACACGGTAGAGCGCCGAGCCGTACTCCTGCGGCGTGTTGACGTTGTCGAGCGCGCCCGGGTCGGGCTGATCGATCAGCGCCGTGTCCGCGTCGATCAGGAACTTCCGCGGGCAGTCGCGTCCGGTCGCGATATGGCTGCGGATCGCCTCGCGGCTCGATGGCTCGTAGATCGCGCAGAGCGGCTCCGGCAGACCATCGCGGCTCGACCGGTATGCCGTCGCCTGCCGCTCCGGCCGGCGCGAGCGCAGTAGATGCTCGAGCGTCTCCTGATCGAGCAGCGGCAGATCGCAGGCGAGCACGAGCCATGCCGCCTCGGGGTGGCGGGATTGCGCGGCCAGGATGCCGGCGATCGGCCCCGCCGCCTCGCCGGAGTCGACGATCTGCGCGAAGCGCGCGCGCAGCGGGTCCGCGGTCTGGTCGGCGCGGACGGAGACGAAGAGCCGCTCCACGAGGGGGGTCAGCAGCTCGACGGCGCGCTCGAGCTGGCTGCGTCCCGCGTACTCGAGCGCCGCCTTGTCGCGCTGCATGCGGGTGCTGCGGCCGCCGGCGAGCACCAGCCCGTAAAGGGGCGCGGCACCGGTGCCTGGCCGGCGCGGGGACGTGGCTGCTGCAATCGGCTCGTCCATAGCGAATCCTGAGTTTACGCCTGCCCGCGCCTGGCGGAGGCGCGCCTGTAAGTGCGCTTGCCGCCTGTTTTCTCGAGCAGGCGGATGCCCGTGATCTCGATGTCGTGCGAGAGCGCCTTGCACATGTCATAGATGGTGAGCGCCGCGACCGTGGCGCCGGTCAGCGCTTCCATCTCCACGCCCGTGCGGTGATGAACGGCGACCCTGCACCGCACCACGACCCTGCCGCCGGGCCGGTCCTCGGTCTCCACCGAGCAGTGCTCGAGCCCGAGCGGATGGCAGAACGGGATGAGCTCGTGGGTACGCTTCGCGGCCATCACTCCGGCGACGATCGCGGTATCGAAGACCGGTCCCTTCCGCGTCCGATGTCCGGTCTTGCGCAGCGCCGCGGCGACCTTGCGCGGCAGGCGGACGACCGCCTCCGCCACCGCTTCCCGGTGCGTGACCTCCTTGCTGCCGACATCCACCATCGTCGGACGATTGCGGTTGTCGAGGTGAGAGAGTCCGGAGCGCCCCATCAGCCACCGATGTAGAACATCTCGACCTTGCGGGCGCCGCCGGCCGACTCCCGTTGCGCCTG
>JASHVV010000417.1 GCA_030044385.1 Gammaproteobacteria bacterium | reverse complement strand
GCCTTCCGGGAGCTCACCTCCGGACAGCCCCCTCACCTGCGCATCCTCGATCTGGCCCTGGCGCATCAATTCGCCAGCGAGGCGAGCTTCAATCGCGCCTTCCGCCGTGCCTTCGGCATTCCGCCGGGCAAGGCGCGTCATCTCGAGGCCGGGGATCGGGACCGACGGAGCCCGCCTCCGGCTCCCTGAGGCCGGATTCGAGGCGCGGCGCGCCGGCCCCGGCGCGCGCTCGGGATTCGTCCGGGTCTCGTGATACCCTTGGATCATGAGGGGCGCGAGTGGCGGGATAGTAGATCTACTAACCTGGGACGCACCGGCCGCGACGGCTGAGGATCGCTATTCGCGGCTGCGCGCCAGCCCGCACTATCCCGACGCCGCGCGCGCTTTCGCCCGCGCGATGTTGGCGCAGGCCGAGGGCGATCGCCTGCTCGACGGGGTCCTGAAGGATGCCGGCCGCAATGTGGCGGCCAAGTGCCTCGCCTATATGCACGTCACCGGCGGGCTGACCCTGCCGCGATTGAAGGAGCTGTGCGCCGCGACGGGCCTGGTCAGCCCGGGCCGCGCGCGGATGCTTCTCATTTACCTTCAGCATCTGGGCTATGCCGCGCCCTCGCCTCGCCGCGAGGCCAAGACGCCCCGCCGCTACGAGCCCACGGCGCGCTTTCTCGCCACCTGGCGCCGGCAGATGCAGGCCACTCTCGAGAGCGCGGCCGTCGTCGAGCCGTCGGTCTCGATGGTGGTTGCCGGTCTCGATGCGCCGGGTGTGTTCGAGAGCTACGTGCACCACATCAGCGAGGCGTACCTCGAGGGTCTCAAGGACGTCGATACCGAAGATCCCTTCTTCAGAACTTTCATGCACCGCTATGCGGGGACGCAGATCGTGCACGGCCTGGTCGTCACCGCAAAAGACGGCTTTCCGCCGTGCGACCCCATCGCGTTCCATCCTACCGAGACGGCGAAGCGCTTCTCGGTCTCGCGCTTGCATGTGCGGCGAATGATGGATGCGGGACAGCGAGGGGGGCTCCTGCGCCTCGCCGACGACGCTCTGGTCTTCACGGCGGCGGGCCGTGCCGCAATAGACCACATCTACGCAACGCAGCTGATCGTTTTCCTGCTGGCCGCCGCGCGGACGGCGAGAGCTCGCCCCGAGCTCGCGGAGCCGCGGACGGAGCAGGTGTCGGATTTCGCGCCTCGCCGCAAGGATGCGCAATCGCACGACAGTCCGCAGCAACCGACGGCCTGACCGCGGGCTCGCCGCCCGGCGCGTGAGACGCCGGGCAAAGTGCGCATCTGCCTGCCGGCACAGACTCCGGCCGATGGGCGAAGAGACGGTTCGGGCGCCGCGCCGGCGCGATGTGCTGCGGATGATCGGGCTCGCCGCCGGCGGGGCGGCGATGTATCAGGCGATGAGCGCCCTGGGCGTGGCCCAGGGCTCGCCCATGCGCGGCGAGCCGCAGCTCGCCGAAGCGCCGCGCGGCGCCTCGGTGCTGATCCTGGGCGCGGGGCTCGCCGGCATGACGGCGGCCTACGAGCTGCGCCGCGCCGGCTATACCGTGCAGGTGCTCGAGTACAACGACCGGCCCGGCGGGCGCAACTGGTCGCTCCGCGGCGGCGATCGCTACACCGAGCTCGGCGGCGCGACGCAGGAGTGCCGCTTCGATCCGGGGTTGTACTTCAATCCCGGCCCCTGGCGCATTCCCTACCATCACAGCAATCTCCTCGGCTACTGCAAGCGCCTCGGCGTGGCTCTCGAGCCGTTCATTCAGATCAATTACAACAGCTACCTGCACAGCCTCAAGGCTTTCGGCGGCAAGCCGCAGCGCTATCGGTGCATCGACGCCGACTACCGCGGCATGGTCGCGGAGCTGCTGGCGAAGAGCGCCCGCCACCGGGCGCTCGATGCGCCGCTGACTCCGGAAGACCGCGAGAAGCTGCTCGAGAGCCTGCGCGAGACGGGCGCACTCGACGCCAGCTATCGGTATGTGCGGGGCAATACCAGCAGCGACGTGCGCGGCTATGCCAAGGATCCCGGCGGCGGCTCGAGCGGCAAGCCCGTACCCTCGCAGCCGATCGGGGCGCACGAGCTGCTCGAGTCCGGACTGTGGCAAACGCTGGGCTCGGCTTATGACGAGCAGTACCTGTTCCAGACGACGCTCTTTCAGCCCGTGGGCGGCATGGGGCGGATCGGCGAGGCGTTCGGGCGCGCTCTCGAGGGCCTGATCCGCTATCAGGCGCGCGTGACCCGCATCCAACAGGATGATCACGGGGTCACTGCCCACTACGAGGATCTGCGCCAGCCGGGCACGACGCTCCAGGCGAGGGCGGACTGGTGCCTGTGCACCATTCCGTTGTCGGTGCTCCACCAGATCCCGATGAACGTCGGCCGGCCCATGGCCGCGGCGATCGCGGCCGTGCCGTACGCCCCGACGATCAAGATCGGTCTGCAGTTCAAGCGCCGCTTCTGGGAGCAGGACGAGGCCATCTACGGCGGCACGACCTATACCGACCAGTCGATTTACGGCATCAGCTATCCCTGCTGCGATTACTTCAGCGACGGCAAGGGCGTGCTGCTCGGCGCCTACACCTTCGGGGAGCCGGCGCTGGAGTTCACCGCGCTGAGTCCCGCGCAGCGCGTTCGCGAAGCGGTGCGCCAGGGCGCTCTCATCCACCCGCAGTATCCCGAGGAGTTCGACAACGGCATCGCCGTCGCCTGGAATCGCGTGCCGTTCGTGATGGGCTGCTACGGAATGTGGAGCGATGAGGTCCGCAAGCGTCATTACGACGACCTCTGCCGGATCGACGGGCGTATCGCGCTCGCCGGCGAGCACGCGTCCTACCTGCCGGCCTGGCAGGAGGGCGCGATCACCTCGGCGCTCGATGCGATTACGCGGCTGGCGCGCCGTGCGCACGAGGAGGCTGACGCGTGAAAGCCCGACTCCTCTGCCTGCTCACCCTCACGCTCACTCTCGCCGTAGCGCTCACCGCCCGGGGCGAGTCCGCCGCCAAGAGCACGAGCACTGCCGCCCATGGCGATGAGATTCTCGACGACGCCCAGCTCGCGCATGCGAGCGGCGCACGTCTCTACCAACATATCTGCCAGGCGTGCCACATGCCTGATGCCGAGGGCGCGGTCGGCGCGGGGCACATACCCGCGCTGGCGCGTGATGCGCGGCTGGCCTCCGCGCAGTACATGGCGGCGATCGTCGTCAACGGGCGGGGCGACATGCCGGCGTTCGGGCCGCGCCCCGACTACACCGACCTGGAAGCCATGGATCATGTGACGCTCAGCGACGCGCAGATCGCCGCCGTGATCAACTTCGTGCGCAGCCATTTCGGCAACCGCTATCGTGATCGCATCACGACTGCCGAAGTTACAGCAATAAGGCGGCGCCAGTGAGCTCCAGACCCGCGTCCAAAGCGGGCGAGGTCATCGTGAACACAGCAGAGCGCGAGGCCGTGAATACGCGACGCGTTCCCGCCATCTGGATACTCGCTCTCCCATGGCTCACGTGGGGCATGGCGGCCGGCTTCATCATCGTGACGCTGCCCCAGATGCTGGTCGCGCAGGGCATTCCCGGAGACCGCGTCGCCATCTCCATCGGAATCATCATCTCACCGCTGTTCTGGAACTTCGTCCTCGCGCCGCTTCTCGACGTTCGCTTCCGACGCCGGACCTACGCGCTCGTGTTTGGCGTGTTGGCTGCAATCGCCACTGCGTTCACCGTGATTCAGCACGCGGTATTGATCGAGGTCGAGGCCGTCATGCTCGCCGGCTTTTTCTCTCTCTGCATGTTCCAGTCGGCCATTGGCGGCTGGATCGGGAGTCTCATCGAGCAGGGGCACGACGGCCGCCTGGGCGCCTGGAGCGCTATCTTCAGCTCGGGCGGCAATGGCGTCGGCATCCTGATCTCCGGCTACGCGGTGCAGCACTTCTCGCGCATGGCCGGCGCGAGCCTCATATTCGCGGCTTTCCTTGCTCCGCTGCTCGTGTTTCCCGTGATTCCCGCCCCGCCACCGGCCCCAATACCGGCGGCGGAGAACTTCAGCCGCTTCGCCCGCGAGGTGATCCTCCTCCTCAAGCGTCGCGAGGTTCTCGTAGCCCTCGTTATGTTTGCACTCCCCTCGGCCGCGTTTGCCCTTACCAACACGCTCGGCGCCTGGAGCGGGAGCTTCCACGCCACACCCTCCGTGGTCAGCATCATCAGTGGCGTGGGCATCATGCTCGGCAGCATCGCGGGCTGTGGGCTCGTGCCGCCCATGGCCGGAAGGATTCCACTGCGCCTGCTCTATCTATCCATTGGCCTCCTCGGCGCCGCCTTCACGCTCGGCCTGCTGCTCCTGCCGCGCCTTTCGGCGACCTTCGGTCTCGCCTTCATGGGCGAGAACTTCTTCCAGTCCGCCGCTCTTGCCGCAGCGCTCGCGATCATGTTCGAGGTCATCGGGCCCGGCAATCCGCTCGCCGCGACCACCTTTGCGGTGCTCATGGCTGCGTTGACTCTGCCGATCGATTACATGCAGTTTATCGATGCACGCGCCTATCACTGGCATGGGATTACCGGCGCGTTCCTCGCGGACGCCCTGGTTGGCGGCAGCGCCTGTCTTTTGCTCGCCATCGTCCTTAGGCGGCGGCTCTTCCCGGGAGATCCAACTGCGGAGATTGCCGCCCCCGACCGCGAGGCGTCTTTGCCGTAACCCTCGGCAACGCGCTCGAGTTCTACGACTTTCTGATCTACGGGATGTTCGCCATCGAGATCGGGCATGCCTTCTTCCCTGCGGGCAGCGCCTACGTCAGCCTGATGTTGTCGCTGGCCACTTTTGGCGCGGGGTTTTCTCACCCGGCCGCTCGGCGGCCTGGTGCTCGGCGCCTACGCCGACACTCGTACCGGCGCCTGGTATCGGCTGCCCGGTTGCCGCAGTTCGGCCACAAAGCTCCGAACTGGCTGCCACTTAGCGGCCATCCACACCGCGCGATGGACTGATCGGCGCACACGGGTAGGGTCCACGGCGGACTCTTTACTCCACCGTCACGCTCTTCGCGAGATTGCGGGGCTGGTCGACGTCAGTGCCCTTGAGGATGGCGACGTGGTAGGCGAGGAGCTGCAGGGGGACGGTGTAGACGGCCGGGGCCTGGAAATAGGTGACGTGCTTCGGCATCTCGATGACGGTGACG
>JASHVV010000004.1 GCA_030044385.1 Gammaproteobacteria bacterium | reverse complement strand
CTGGCGCTGATCGGCGCCGGCCGCCAGGCCCTCGGCACGGACGAAGGCGATATCGGTGATGCCGAAGAAGCCGAAGATGCCACGCAGATAAGTCTCCTGGTGGTCGAGGAAGGCCGCGGGCGCGTCGGGACCATAGAAGCCGCCGCGGGAGGAGGCGACGATCACCTTCTTGCCGCCGGCGAGCCCCTGCGGGCCCTTCTCAGTGTAGCGGAAGGTCCTGCCCGCCACGGCCAGCCGGTCGATCCAGGCCTTGAGCTGCGACGATACCGAGAAGTTGTACATCGGCGCCCCGACGACCACGATATCGGCGCCGAGGAAGTCCTCGAGAGCCTGCCGTCCCCGGGACACGTCCTGCTGCAGCGCTGCATTCTCGGCGAACAGGCCCTGCGCGGCGGCGAGATGCGCGCCGGTCAAATGGCCGATCGGCTCCGCGCCGAGATCGTAATAGGTCACCGCGATCTCGGGGTGGGTCTGGCGCAGCCGGGCGACGACCGCCGCGCTCAGCTGCCGGCTGACGGAGCTCTCTCCCAGGATGCTGGCATCGACGTGCAGGAGTTTCATGAGGGGCCTCTCGTGGTATAAAATTGTGACTGAGGCTAATTATGTGAGTGCGGCCGACGCCGGTTCAAGAAGGCACACGCATGCGACCCAGTAAATCGGATGTAACCGCCGCCCCCAGGCACCCGCCGAGCGAGGCCTGCCCGAAGATCAGTCAGGTGTTGGCGCGGATCGGGGAGAAATGGAGCGTCCTCATCATCATCATGCTGGCGGAGCGGCCGCGCCGCTTTTCCGAGCTCAAGCGCGCGATCGGCGGGATTTCCCAACGGATGCTGACATTGTCGCTGCGGGGGCTGGAGCGCGACGGCCTGGTGAAGCGCACGGTCTTCCCGGTCGTGCCGCCGCGGGTCGAGTACGAGCTCACTCCTCTCGGCCGGTCGTTGCATGCGCCGGTGAGCGCGCTCGGCGAGTGGGCGCACGGTCACATCGACGAGATCGACGCCGCGCGCGCGCATTTCGATCAACGCGCGGCGTTGGAAGCCGACAAGCCTCCCTATCTGCCGGAACGCGCAGGCTATTCGCGTTGAGTGTCGCCGGCGGGCGTGCCAGGCTGCACTCGGGCAGGCGCCCTGCGGGCCGGCGGCCGCTGATGACATAAGTAATTGATTTTTATGATTAACTCCCTCGGCAGGGATGGCGCCTCCCCCTCTTTGGGGGGAGATCCCGCCGGTTGAGTTCGCGCTCTTCGGCCCGACAATAGGAACTGCGGCAGGAGGCCGAGCGTCATATAGAGAGAGGAAACGCATCATGCAGACAAGTAAAGTCGACCGGCAGCAATCACACGTCGCGGACTACAGCGCCGCGCGGGCCAAGGCCATCGAGTGGCTGGGCGACCGTTACCTGCTCGCCAGGCCCATCAACCGCAAGATTCCCCCAGCCGACGTGCCATCATCGACCCCCGGCACGTTGGGACTCCAGCCGGCGGGGACCCCCTCCCGCCGGCCTTTTAACCACCTGCGGGTCGTAGGAGGCTCGTATGAATCGTCAAATGATTCTGTTGCGAGTGGAACAGGGAGTGTGGGAGGGCTGGCAGTGGATGGCGCTGGATGATTTCCTCCAGCGCGTACGCCTCGATGCCTGGAAGGAAGACGAGGAGTCCATGGTAGGGATGATCCTGCCGGCCGGAAAGCCGCCGCCGGGAAAGCTCAATTGAGTCATTGTTGCCGCATGCGGTCCCGGGGCCGAGGGATTGGCCCCGGGCCCCTGGGTTGCTTGCTTTCGGGCTGAGTCATCCGGAGGGCGGTCATGAACATCGGCTTCATCGGGCTGGGCAACATGGGCAGCGCGATTGCGGGACGTCTGCTCGCGGCCGGCCATGCGCTGCGCGTCTGGAACCGCTCGCCGGAGCCGGCGCGGCGCCTGGCGGAGCGCGGCGCGCAGATCGCCGCCACCCCCGAGGAGGCGTTCCGCGGCGATGTCGTGTTCTCGATACTGAGCGACGATCAGGTCACGCGCGCGGTGTTGATCGACAGCGGCGTCCTCGCGCGCGCCACGCCGGCTGCGACCCGCATTCACGTCAACATGGCCACGATCTCCGCGGCCCTCGGCGACGAGCTCGCCGAGCGTCACGGCGAGCGCGGCATCGGTTATGTCGCGGCACCCGTCCTCGGCCGCCCCGATGTCGCCGCCGCAGGCAAGCTGACGGTCCTCGCAGCCGGACCGCGCGAGACCGTCGACTTCGTCCAGCCGCTGCTCGAGGGCACCGTCGGCCAGAAGGTCTGGCGCTTCGGCGAGCGGGCGTCGCAGGCCAATGTCGTCAAGCTCGCCGTCAACTTCATGCTGGCGGCGGCGATCGAGTCCATGGGCGAGGCGGCCGCGCTCACCGCGGGTTACGGCATCGAGGCGCGCGAGCTCTTCGAGCTCATCGGCCAGAGCCTCTTCCCCGGGCCGGTATACCAGGGCTACGGACGTCTCATCGCCGACGGTCGATTCGAGCCGGCCGGATTCAAGGCGCGCCTGGGCCTGAAGGACGTGCGCCTCGCGCTGGCCGCGGCCGAGGCCGTCACCACACCGATGCCGGTGGGGAGCCTGATCCGCGACTCCATGCTCGAGGCGTTGGCGCGCGGCGAAGGCGACAAGGAGTTCGGCGTGGTGCTCGGGCGGGCCGCCATGCGGCGCGGCGGCAAGTAGGCCTGGGCTGAGACGGCGGAAGCGGGGCGGCGCTCGAATATAATCGGCCGATGCACGATCCGCATCAGGCCGCATGAGCTTCCGTCCGACCGTACTCCTCACGGATTACGCCTGGCCCGATGTGACCCTCGAGACGGGAATCATCGAGGGCGCCGGCTTCCGCCTCGTCACGGGCCCGGCCAAAGCCGCTGCCGCCGAGGTCATCGCCGGCCTGGCGGCCGAGCACCAGCCCGCCGCGATCATGACCAACTGGGCAGCGGTGAGCGCCGCCGCAATCGCGGCCAGCCCGCCGTTGCGCCTCGTCGCGCGCCTCGGCGTGGGGCTCGACAACATCGCGGTCGACGAGGCCACCCGGCGCGGCATCTGGGTCACGAACGTCCCGGATTACTGCGTCGAGGAAGTATCCGACCACGCCGTCGCGATGCTGCTCGCCTGGGCGCGAGGGGTCATTCATTTCGATCGGGAGGTCAAGGCCGGGCGCTGGGAGCCCGCGAGCGCGCGGTTGCGGCGCGTGCGCGACCTGACCTGCGGCATCATCGGGCTCGGGCGCACCGGGAGGCGAACCGCCGAGAAGCTGCGCGGCTTCGGCGTGCGCCTGCTCGCGCACACGCGCCGCTCCGGCATCGGCGCCGCCGGGCTCGACGCCGGTGGGGTGGAGACGACGACCCTGGAGGATCTCCTGGTCCGCTCCGATGCGGTGATCGTCCATGTGCCGCTCACGCCGGAAACCCATCATCTGCTCAACCGCGAGCGACTGGCTCTCATGAAGTCCGGTGCCTTCCTCGTCAACGTGAGCCGCGGCGCCGTGATCGACAGCCACGCGCTCGTGGATGCGCTCGACAGCGGCAAGCTCGCGGGCGCGGCGCTCGACGTGTTGGAAGACGAGCCGCGGGTTCCGCCCGGGCTGCTGCGACCCGACGTCATCCTCACTCCCCACGTCGCCTTCTCCTCCGACGCGTCGCTGCGCGATCTGCGGCGCAAGGCGAGCGAGGAAGTCGTCCGCGTGCTGCGCGGGGAGCGCCCGCGGCACGCGCGCAACGAGCCTCAACCGCAGTCCCCGATTCGCCTGAACCCCGAGGAGCTCGAGCCGTGATCCGTACTTCCGCTGCCGCTGGTTGGATATCTTGCACCGCCCTTGCTTGGCTTGCGCTCGTCCCGGCGCCGAGCGCCCGAGCCGCGACGGCCTCTCTCGAGGCGCGCGTGGACGGCGGGATCGTCAGGGGCGCGATCGAGCGCGGAGTCATCGCGTTCAAGGGGATTCCGTATGCCGCACCGCCGGTCGGCACCCGCAGGTGGGCGTCACCGCAACCGGTCGAGCCCTGGAGCGGCGTCCGGCCGGCCCTGCACTTCGGCCCGGATTGCGCGCAACTGCCGACCCCCGGCGATGACGCGCCGCTGCGCACCACGCCGAGCGAAGACTGCCTCTACGTCAATGTCTGGCGGCCCAAGGCCGCCTCCGCCCGCGATCTGCCGGTGATGGTTTGGATCTACGGCGGCGGATTCGTGGACGGCGGCACTTCGCCGGCCATCTACGACGGCACGGAGTTCGCGCGTGACGGCGTGGTGCTCGTCAGCTTCAATTACCGCCTCGGCAACTTCGGCTTCTTCGCCTTTCCGGCCCTCGACCGGCAGGCTGCGGGCGGCCTGCGCGCCGACTACACCTTCATGGATCAGATCGCCGCGCTCCAATGGGTGCAGCGCCGCATCGCCGCCTTCGGCGGCAATCCGCGCAACGTGACGATCTTCGGCGAGTCCGCGGGCGGCATGTCGGTCAACGCTCTGCTCATGAGCCCGCTGGCGCGTGGCCTCTTCGCCAGGGCGATCATCGAATCGGGCGCGGGACGCGACAACCTCGGTCCCTTGCGGTCCCTGGCCGGCTCGCCAAGGTCCGCGGAGGCGGTGGGCGTGAGGCTGGCGTATCACCTGGGCATCGAGGGCGAGGGCCGCGACGCGCTGGCGGAGCTGCGCGCGTTACCGGCGGAGAGGGTGGTGGATGGCCTGAATATGGCCAGCGAGTCGGCGGACCTTACCTATGCCGGCGGTCCCGTTCTCGACGCCAGACTCTATCCGGGCGCCCCGACGAAGGTCTATGCGGCGGGCGGCGGCGCGCGGGTGCCCGTCATGATCGGCGCCAACACGGATGAGATCGGTCCCCCGAATGTACCCCGCGCGGCCGGCGGTGACCAGTGGATGGTAGAGCCGGCCCGGGCCATCGCGCGGCTGTTTGCCGCCCGCGGTCAACGTGTGTACGAATATCGCTTCGGCTACATCGCGACCGCACTGCGCAAGACGCTGTCTGGCGCGCCCCATGCTTCCGAGATTCCCTACGTGTTCGACACTGTTGCCGAACGCTATGGCACGGCAACATCACGCGCCGACGAAGCCATGGCGCGCGCAGTGCACGCGTACTGGATCGCTTTCGCGCGCACCGGCCGGCCTGACCCTCGCGGAGAGCCCGCCTGGCCGGCGTATCGCTCGAGCACCGATGAGCTCATGAGCTTCACCGACCGCGGTCCGGTGCCCGAGGCGGACCCGTGGAAGCGGCGCCTGGATCTGGCCGAGCGCATTGCGAAGCGCGGGGGTCACTGACCGTCCTCTACCGGCGCCGGGACTCGGCCGCTGCGCCGGACCATGCCGCCGGCGGATCGAGATGGAACGCGTACTGATCGCCGCAGCATCTGAGGAATCCGGCCGCCGAGTAGCCCGCGCGGCGCAGGACGGCGCGATGCGAGATCCAGACGGCGCAGGCGGTACCGTAGAAGAAGGCGCGATGTGTCAGCCGGATCAGGCTGCGCCGCGCCGCGGGCTTGCGCGCCCGCAGCTCCAGGATGAGCTCCGACTCGTAGCCGATATGCGCCAGCTCGTCGGCGACCAGCGTGCGGCAGAGCTCCCTCAGCCGCTGACAGCCGGTGACGGACTCGAGCGCGCGGTAATAAACGTTGCCGATCAGCTCGGCCGTGATGAGGACGTGGAGGTAGAGCTCGAAGCCGGCGAGTCGGCGCGCGCGGCGGAACAGGACGTCGGTCCAGTGCAGGCCCTTCGCCCGGATGCCGTGCTCCTCCATGAATACCCGCAGCAGGCGCGCGTGGCGCTGCTCCTCGCGGATGAAGAGCTCCGTGATGCGGGGCAGCAGCTCATCGCCGCGCGCGGCGGCGAAGCGGTACGCCGCGCGCAGCAGGCCGCTGCCGGCGGACTGCTCGCCCAGTTGAAAGGTCGCGATCGAGCCGGCGATGAGCCGGCGCTCCTCGGGCCTGAGCGCGCTCATCGGGCCGCGCGCCGCGCCGCGCGGCTGCTCGGCGTGATACTCGAAATGGTTCAGCCAGATCCGCAGATTCGTGAGCATGGTAATGTCCGCCACCGAAGCCTGAGAGAGAGTCTCGGCGCCGATCCGGCGGACACCGTGGCGCAATCGTGGCGAATTCGGGCAAGAGATCTTTGGAGGTCGGCATGAGCAGGCATCGAGGCGCGC
>JASHVV010000416.1 GCA_030044385.1 Gammaproteobacteria bacterium | reverse complement strand
CCGGCGGACTGGCCGCGAGCGGTCAGCGTGATGTCGAGGAGCGCCGCGGCACGGCGCGCATCGTCGTAGAAGAGCTCGTAGAAGTCCCCCATGCGGTAGAAGAGCAGCACATCGGGATGCCGGCTCTTGATGCGCAGGTACTGCTGCATCACGGGGGTGTGTTGCGATTCATTCATCGACGCGGTGACTTCCCATGCGACGGCCAGTTCAGGATTGCGCATTAACTTTACAAGTATTTGATTCTCCAGAGGATTGAATCGCGCGCTGCAACCGGGTGTTCCTCGGGGCTCGAAGCAGGTTGCGCCTGGCATCAGGGCGCAAGGCCCATGCGCGCGTAGTGCCCGTCGATATCGGGCTGCAGCTTGCGGGCCGCGGCGAAGTCCGCCTGTCCCTGAGGCTTCAGGCCCTTGCGCAGCTCCGCGAGGCCGCGCAGGTACAGAGGATAGGCTCTCTCCGGGCTCGCCGCTGGCTGGATCTGTGCGAGCGCGGCATCGTCGTCGGCGATCGCTCGGTCGAGATCGCCGAGACGCAGATACACCAGGCTGCGGTTCCTCAGGAGCCAGCCCGGTCCCGGATCCGCCTGGTGAGTGAGCCGCCAGAACACGGAGTGGGACGCTGCCAGCTTCGCGCGCATCGCCCGGTTGCAGTCCGTGAGCGCCTGATCGAGCCGCACGTTGGCGGCGGCCCGCTCCCAGCAGCGCAATCCCTGCGCACGGGGCAGACGATTGTCCCGCGGGTGGTACCGGATCCAGAGATCGACCTGGTGCGCCGCTGCCGTGTACTGCCCGATGGAGCCGTACAGCGCCGCCAGGTGCAGGCGCAGGTCCGCCTCCGGCGGCGCCAGGCGATCGACCGCATCCAGGTCGTCCTGGATGTTGGTGTGGGGTTGCGCAAGTTGCAGCTCGGCGCGTGCGAGGTGCGCATCATAATCGCCGGGTGAGAGTTTCAGCGCGTCGTCGAAGTCCGTGAGCGCGCGCCGCGGATTGCCGTTGCCCCAGTAGGCGAGGCCCCGCTGGTAGCGGCAATCCGCGTCAGCCGCGGCGAGCCCGCAGGCGTGCGTGAAGTCCGAGATCGCGAGGGAGAACTCTCTCCGGGCAGTTTCGGCCATGCCGCGGCGCATGTAGCCGGCGGCATCCGTCGGTTGCGCCGGGGTCCCCGGTTGCGGAACGCTCGGCGAAGCGGGCGGCCGGGCGTTGAGATCGAATACCGGCCCGCCGGTGTAGGTGAAGTAAACCTTGTCCTGGCTGTACGCGACGTAGATGTGATGGGAGAGGAAGAAGTCCATGCCGAGCAGCATGTCGACGTCCTCATCGCCAAGGCCGATGTCGCCGATCAGCAGGTGCGTATGCGAGATCGTCTCGCCGCCGATCTCGAATTTCGCTATGGGAGCGACCCAGACCCTGAAGGTCTTCTTGCCCACTCCGCCGCTGTCTCCGGCGGCGACCACGCCCGGACTATCGGGTGTGATGCCGGCGCGCTTCGCCGCGGCGAGCGACAGGATCGAGCGCGGCGAGCCCGTATCGAAGAGCACCTGGATGTCATGTCCATTCACCGATGCCTTGCCGAGGAGATCCGGCTGATCCGTCGACGTCCAGCGCACGTCGACTTCCCCGATGGACTCGGGGTTGCTCGCCGCCCAGTAGGCCAGCACGGCGCTCCCGCAGTGCTGCGGCTTGACGAAGCGCAGCACCCCGTCCGCGAAGTCGAACTCCATGTCCGTGATCCGAAATAAATTTTGTCCCAACAGGCCGACCTCCTCGCCGCCGAAGTCGTTGTCGCCGACGAGAAACTTCGCGTCGTGCGCCGTGATGCCGGCTACCGTGAACGTCTTGGCGGTGGCGATCTGGGGGGCGACCGTGCCGCCCATGCCGCTGACGACGTACCCGAGCGGCGCGTAGCTCAGCGGCAGCTTGAATTGCGCCGCCGCGGCGGGCGAGAGGAAATCGAAGAAGCTGCCGGTGTCGATGAAGAACGGGGCCTCGACGCCGTTGATCTCGGCGGAGATGACGGGCCGCAGATCCTCGACCTTGATGGACAGCGGCTGGGATGTCAGCAGCCGGCAGCGATCGGCCGCGGTGGCCGTGGACACGGCAGCGGCAAGCAGGACGGTGATCCAGCCGTAACGGCGGAGCCACGGCGCGGCCATTTCGATGAGTGACGTCACGGCGAGAGACCCATGCTTCCGTAGTGGCGGTCGATATCGGCCCGCAGCTTGCGGGCCGCGGCGAGGTCCGCCTGTCCCTGAGGCTTCAGGCCCTTGCGCAGCTCCGCGAGGCCGCGCAGGTACAGAGGATAGGCTCTCTCCGGGCTCGCCTGGGTCTTGATCTGCGTGAGCGCCGCATCGTCGTCGGCGATCGCTCGGTCGAGATCGCCGAGGCGCAGGTACACCAGGCTGCGGTTTCTCAGGAGCCAGCCCGGACCGGGGCCGGCGTGGTGGGTGAGCCGCCAGAACAAGGAGTGAGAGGCCGCCTGCTCCGCGTGGACGGCTTCATTGCAGTCCGCGAGCGCCTGACGGAGCTGAGTGTTGGCCGCCGCACGGGCCCAGCAGCGCCATCCCAGCGCGACGGGGAGTCGAATGTCCCGCGGGTGGTATTGGATCCAAAGATCGAGCTGGCGCGCCGCCGCGGTGTACTGGTCAATCGAGCCGTAGAGGATTGCCAGGTGCAGACGCAGATCCACCTCCTGAGGAGCCAGGCGGTCCACCGCGTCCAGATCGTCCTCGACGCCGGCCTGCAGTTGCGGGAGTTGCAACTCGGCGCGCGCCAGGTGCGCGTCGTAATCGCCGGGTGAGAGTTTCAGCGCGTCATCGAAGTCCGCAAGGGCGAGCCGCGGATTGCCGTTGCGCCAGTACGCGATGCCGCGCTGATAGCGGCAATTCGCATCGGCCGCGGCAAGCCGGCATGCACGCGTGAGATCCGCGATGGCCGCTGAAAAATCGCTGCGGGAGATTTCGGCCATTCCGCGGCGCAAGAAGCCGGCGGCGTCCGTCGGGGTCTCGGAAGGCGCTTCCTCGGGCTGCGCGGCCGCGGTGATCGGCGAAGCGGGCGGCCGGGCGTTGAGATCGAACACCCGCCCGCCGTTGTACGTGAAGTAGAGCTTGTTCTGGCTGTAGGCGACGTAGATATGATGGGCCAGGAAGAAGTCCGCGCCGAGCAGCATGTCGACGCCCTGATCGGCGAGGTCGATGCCGCCGATCAGGATGTGCGTACGCTCGATCGCTTCGCCGCCGATCTCGAATTTTGCGACGGGCGCGCTCCAGACCCTGACCGTCTTATTGCCCATGCCGCCCGTGGCGCCGGCGGGGACCACACCCGGGCTCTCCGGGGTGATGCCGGCGCGCTTGGCGGCGGCGAGCGACAGGATCGTGCGCGGCGAGCCGGTATCGAACAGAACCTCGACGTCGTGTCCGTTCACCGACGCCTTGCCGATCAGGCTCGGATGCTCCGTCGACGTGCGGTCCACATCGACTTCGCCGATGAACTGGGAGGGCGTCGCCCAGTAGGCGAGTACGGCGTCCCTACAGTGCTGCGGCTTGACGAAGCGCAGCGCACCGTCGGCGAAGTCGAAATCGACGTCCGTGACCCGGAACAGGTTCTGTCCGAGCAGCCCGACTTCGCCGCCCCTGAAGTCATTGTCGCCGACGAGAAATATCGCATCGCGGGCGGAGAATCCGGCCCACGAGAAGGTCTTCGCGGTCGCGATGTGCGGCAGGACCGAGCCGCCCACGCCGCTGACCCAGTACCAGGGCGGCGCATTCGTCACCGGCAGCTTGAATTGCGCCACCGCGGCGGGCGAGAGGAAATCGAAGAAGCTCCCGGTGTCGATGATGAATGGCGCCGCGACGCCGTTGATGTCGGCGGAGACGACGGCCCGCAGATTCTCTATCTTCACGGGCATCGGCCGGGATACCAGCAGCTTGCAGCGATCGGCCGCGCCGGCGGTCGCCACGGCCGTGGCGAGCAGGAAGACGACCCATGCGAAGCGGCGGCGCAACAGGATGATTCCCTCGGCGAGCGCCGTTACGGCGCGAGACCCATGGCCGCAAAACGCCTGGCGATGCCGCTGTCCAGCTTCTCGGCGGCGGCGAGATCCTTCTGCCCCTGCGCCTGCTGCCCCAGGCGCAGCTCCGCCAGGCCGCGGCCGTACAGCGAAGTCGATATGTTCGGATCGGCGTCGAGCGCCTGGTCGTAATCGATTATGGCATCGCTCGGGCTGCCGAGCCGCAGGTACACGAGTGCGCGGCTGTCGAAGATCGCCGGATCCTGTCGCGCGAGGTCGAGCGCGTGGTCGCAATCGGCCATCGCTTCGTTCAGATCCCGATTACTCGTCGCCCGCAGCCAGCAGCGGTTGTTCAAGCCTGTAGCCTGGTCGCCCTTGAGCGGATGGGTGTTGAGCCATTGATCGATCTGATCGAGGGCATCCGGATAGTCGCCCAGCCTGCCGTATGCGTCGTCCAGTGTCAGACGAACGCTCGAGGCCGGCGGGGCCAATCGGCTGACTGCACCGAGATCTGACTCGATATCGGATTTCGTTGCGGCCGGGTCCGCGTCAGGGTGAGCCTGCAACAGCAGGGCTCTCGCCAGGTGCGCGTCGATGTCATCCGGCTGCAGCTTGACGGCCGTGCCGAAGTCCTCGAGAGCGGGTTTGGGCTGTCCATTCTGCTCGTAAACCACGCCGCGTTCGTAGTAATTGTCGGCGTCCGTCGGAGCGAGCTTGCAGGCGTGTGTCAGATCCGCAAGCGCGCGACCAAACTCCCGCATGGATGCGAGAGCCATGCCCCGACGTCTGAATCCGTCGGCGCTCGTCGGAGTGTCTGATTCCGGTTGCTCGGTAGTCGCAGCGCCCGTTTGCGGCGCGGCGCTCGGAGTCGCCGGGGGCTTTGCCGTGCCGGAGCCCGGCTGGGGGAGATTCAGGTTGAAGAGTGGGCCGCCGTTATAGGTGAAATAGAGCCTCTTCTGGCCGTAGGCGACATAGATGCGGTGAGAGAGGAAGAAATCCTCACCGAGCAGCATGTCCGGCATCTCGTCGTCCACGTCTCCGGCCTGGTGCGCGGGGTCGAGATCCGCGACCAGCAGATGCGCGTGCTGCACCCTTTCGCCGCCGAGCTGGAAGGTATCGACGGGGACGGACCACGCTTTGGTGGATCCAGGGCCGATTCCGCCGGTCAATCCGAGGAATGTCGCCCCGGGGCCGCTCGTTGAGATGCCGGCGCGCTCCGCGGCATCCAGAGACAGGTAGGATCGGGGTGATCCGGTATCGAACGCGACCGTGATGCGGTGCCCATTCACCATCGCGGTGGTGCGCAAGTGAGATTGAAGCGTGTCCAGCGACTTCAGCTCGACGTACGAATACGGCGTGCTCACGGCCCAATAGGCGAGCGGTTGGTGCTCGCAGTCGATGGGCTTGAAGAAACGCACGATGCCGTTGGCCAGATCGTATTCCGTATCCGCGATCCGCAACACGTTTTGCCCGAGGAGTCCCACGGAACTGCCTCCCGGGCTCTGGCTGACGACGAGGAACTCGACGGCTTTGGGCACGCGCGCTCCGAGGAACTCGAACGATTTGACGGTCGTGACTGCCGCTCTTTCGCTGCCTCCCATGCCGGCGACGTAGTAGGCGTCTCCTGCCACTACCGAGGTGAGCGGGAGGTGATATTGTACGGCTGCATCGCGCCAGATCGTGCTGTAGAACGCGCCGGAGTCGAGTATGAAGCGCGCCTTCACGCCATTGATTTTCGTCCACACGAGCGGGCGTAGACCGTGCATCTCGACCGGGAGGACTCCGATCGTCTGCAGCGTGCAGTGGTCCGCGGCCGTCGCGGTCGACAGCGACAGCGCCGCCAAGGCCGCCATGCATCCGAGGTGACGAGTGCGCACGAGCCTTTCTCCCATCCGTTTTTTGTAGTTGCGTTCTATCGCTCTGCCGTGCCTGCCCCTCGGCTGCCGTAGCCTACTCCAGGCGGATGGGCTTTTAAACCGGCCCGCGCCGGCGGGCTGGAAACGCTGGCCTGCAGTAAACTATCCTCGTGTCGGCGACCCCATCCGCTACGGATCAGAATCTCCATGAGCTGGCCGAGGAGATCGGCCGCGCCGCGCGCGCCGCGGACTGGCGCATCGTGACCGCGGAGTCCTGCACTGCCGGCTGGATTGCGAAGGCGCTGACGGACGTCGCGGGAAGCTCGCAGTGGCTCGACTCCGGCTACGTCACTTACTCCGACGCCGCCAAGATGCGCGCGCTCGGAGTGTCGGCGCGGACGCTGGCCGAGCATGGGGCGGTCAGTGAGACCACCGTGCGGGAGATGGCGAACGGCGCGCTGCGTGCGAGCGGTGCCGAGATGGCGATCGCGGTCAGCGGCATCGCGGGGCCCGATGGCGGCACGGCCAAGAAGCCCGTGGGCACTGTCTGGTTTGCCGCCGCCAGTCCCGAAAGCCGGGGGCCGGCCGCGGTGACCGAGCGGCGCCGGTTCGCCGGCGACCGGGATCAGGTGCGCCGCCAGGCCGTGGAGCACGCGCTGCGCTTGCTGTTGCGCCTGCTGCGGGCCGGCCGTGGCCGCTGAGAGATTGCCGGGGGAGGGGGCGCCGCAAGAGTCCACCCGCCGGCTCTTCTTTGCGCTCTGGCCGGATGAGCCGATGCGCCAGGCGA
>JASHVV010000415.1 GCA_030044385.1 Gammaproteobacteria bacterium | reverse complement strand
GCATCCGTCAGGAACGCCAACGCGGCCTCGGCGGTCTTGGCGGAGCCGCGCACGGCGGCGAGCCGGCTGAAGGGCGGCCACGAGGCCTGGCCGCGCTCCGTCAGCGCGGCGCGCGCGAAGCCGTCATAACCCTCCGCCAGCAGGCTGAGGAGCAGCGGATGGTCGGGGAACTCCGTCTGGATGAGCACCTCGCCGGCTTTCTCGCCGCGGCCGGCGCGGCCGGCCACCTGCACGATGGTCTGCGCCAGCCGCTCCGGCGCGCGAAAATCGGTGCTGAAGAAACCCTGATCCGCGTTCAGCACGACGACCAGCGTGACGTTGGGAAAGTCGTGCCCCTTGGTGACCATCTGCGTTCCGACCAGGATCCGTGCCTCGCCGGACGACATGCGGCGCATCGCCTCCTCCATGTCGCCGCGGCGCCGGACCACGTCGCGGTCCAGCCGCATGCAGGCAACGCCGGGGAAAAGCGCCGCGAGCGTCTCCTCGATCCTCTCCGTGCCCTGCCCGACGGGCTTGACGGCAAAGCCGCATTGCGGGCAGCGCTCGGGCAGCGCGGTGTCGGCGCCACAGTGATGACAGCGCAGCCGCGCGGCGCCCAGGTGCACGGTCAGGCGGGCATCGCAGTCGCGGCAGGGCGCGATCCAGCCGCAGGCCGTGCAGAGCAGTGTCGGCGCATAGCCGCGCCGGTTGAGGAACACGAGGATCTGACCGCCGGCCTGGAGGTGCCGCTCGATGGCCTGCACCGCGGGCGTGGAAATGCCGGCGCGGACGGCACTCGAGCGCAGGTCGATCAGCGAGATCCGCGGCGGCGCCGCCTCGGCCGCCCTGCGCGTCAACAGCAGCCGCGTGTAGCGCGCGGCCGCGACGTTCTGCAGCGTTTCCAGCGCCGGGGTCGCCGACCCCAACACCACCGGGACGCCGGCGCGATGGGCGCGCACGACCGCCAGATCGCGCGCGGAGTAGCGGAATCCGCCCTCGTGCTGCTTGAAGGACGTGTCGTGCTCTTCGTCGACGATGATGACGCCCAGGTCCCGCACGGGGGCAAACACCGCCGAGCGGGTGCCGAGCACGATCCGCGCGCGGCCGCTGAATGCCTCCCGCCAGGCGAGCAGCCTCTCGTGGTCGGTGAGGGCCGAATGCATCACGGCCATCGGCGTCGCGAATCGCTGCCGGAAGCGGCTCACGAGCTGCGGTGTCAGCCCGATCTCCGGCACCAGCACGAGCGCGCTGCGGCCGAGCCGCAAGGCGCGCTCGACCACTCGCAGGTAGACCTCGGTCTTGCCGCTGCCGGTGACGCCGTGCAGCACGAAGGCGCCGAAGACGCCCAGCGAGTCGCAGATCCTTTCGATCGCGGCGCGCTGCTCGTCGTTCGGCTCCGGGCCCGGACCCAGGGCCGCGGGCTCCGACGCCGGGCTGACGGCCGCCGGCGCACTCTCGGTGACGGCGAGCCACCCGCGGGCGATGAGGGCGCGGGCGGCGTCCCGCCAGGATCCCGGCCGCTCTTCGAGCTCCGCCACTGCGAGGCCCAGGGGTGAGGCGGCGTCCAGCGCGGACAGAAGCTGCCGCTGTCGTGGCGCACGCCGGGGCTCCCCGCGTGCGTAGGCGTCACGGCCCTCGGCAGTGAGGACCCAGCGCTCCTCCACGGATTCGATCGCGGCACCCAGCCGCAGCGCCTTCGGCAGGGCGGCGGCGAGCACCTCGCCGATCGGATGGTGGTAGTAGTCCGCCGCCCAGCCGAGCAGCGCCAGGGTGGCGGGATCGAAGATCGGCTGCGGGTCGAGCCGCTCCAGCACGGGCTTCAGCCGCTCGTCGGGTAGCTCTGAGCCGGCGGCCACCTCCATGGCGACGCCGATGAGACTGCGCTGCCCGAAAGGCACCCGGACGCGGGTGCCCGCCTCGAGCCCAGGCCTCTCCAGGGGGCCCTCTGCCGGCCCCGCGCGGTAGTCGAAAAGCCGCCGCAGCGGCGTAGGCAGCGCCACGCGGACGACGGGGACGGAACTCATATACACTAGAATCAGAGGGTTATGCGCGTAGCGGCCTCCGTCAACCGTACCCGTTGCAGCCGCGTTGTACCTGTTATGCCAGAGTTTGCTACGCTCGCGCCGCCTTATAGCATGCCGGCTGCCTCACACGGCGACTTGGACCTGTCGGATTCCTCCACTAATGCCCGCGGTCGAGCCCTCAGCCAGTTTCTGGCCGAGGTCGAGGTGCGCGCGTTCAAAATCGCCCAGGCCGCGCTGCGTCACGAGGACGATGCGCTGGATGCGGTGCAGGATGCCATGCTCCAGCTGGCGCGCGCCTACTCCGACCGGCCCGCGGAGGAGTGGCGGCCGCTCTTCTACCGTATCCTGGAGAACCGCATCCGCGACATGCAGCGGCGGCGCACGGTGCGCAGCCGCGTCATGTCCTGGTTGCCTTTCCGGGGGCAGTCCGAGGAGGATGAGCCGGACCCGATCGCGGAAGCGGCCAGCGATGAGCCGCCGCCGGTCCGCCGCCTGGAGATCGACGAGGCCATGACGGCACTGGAGACGGCGCTCGGGGCCTTGCCCAGGCGGCAGCGGCAGGCCTTTCTGCTGCGCACGCTTGAAGGGCTGGACGTGGCACAGACGGCCAAAACCATGGGATGCTCAGAGGGCAGTGTCAAAACGCATTATTTCCGCGCGCTGCAGACGCTGCGCGCGCAGCTTGGGGAACACTACGTATGAGCCGGGACTCGAACGGCACCACCGATTTCGAGCGCCGACTGCGCGATCTCCTGGGTGAGAGCGTGCAGCGTGTCGGCGGGCGGGCGCGCTCGCGGTTGAATCAGGCGCGGCACGCGGCGCTCGCTGAGACGCAGCGGCGAGGCGCGTGGAGCCTGCCGCATCGGCTGGCCGCTCGGGGCGGCCGGCGTCTGTTGTGGATGCCTGCCGCCGGGGCCGTGGCCGCCGGGGCGTTGGTTGCGTTGGTGTTGTGGCCGCATGCGCCTCAGGTCTACCCTGCACTCGATGCGAGCCACGCCACCGTTGAAGATCTGGATCTCATCGCTGACCGCGATGGAATGGATATCATGGAAAATGGCGACGGGCAGTTCTACGAATGGGCGATGGCACAGGGCGGCGACCAGGACGCTCAGCCGGCTGGTGCCGGCGCGACGAATCAGGGCAAGGCCCACGGCGGTCAGAGCGGTGGCGGGGGCACGGACCAGAACAGCGGCTGAGATGCGAATCGCGCACCGCATCGGGATCGCGGTCGTGACGGCGGCGCTCGCCGCCGGACCCGGCATCGGTCGTGCCGGCGCACCGCCGAAGCCCGGCGCGGATCCTCCCGTGGACGAAGGGTTGTTGGAATTTCTGGGCAGCGTCGACCCGGCGACGGATCCGACGCAGCCCGAGGGCGGCAGCTGGCTCGCATACCTGTCGCAGGTCGGGATCGGCAAGGTGGCCAAGGCCTCGCAAGCGCCGCAGGCACCTGCACAGCCGACGAAGCCGGGGAGCCCGGCCTCCGGCGCCGACAAGCCGGGCGGGTGAGGGGTAAGAGACGATGATCGAAATGCGCAAGACGCTGATGCTCGCGCTGCTGCTGGCGGCGGCGCCGGCGTGCGTCCTGGCGCAGCAGACACCCGCGCCCGTCGCCCCGGCACCGGCCGCAGCCGCCCCCGTTCCCTGGTCGAGCCTCTCACCGCAGCAGCAGCGGCTGCTCGGTCCGGTCGCGAGCCGCTGGAATTCGCTGCCGCCGGCGCGCCAGCAGGCGCTCGCGCGCGGCAGCGGCCGCTGGCTCAGCATGAGCCCGCAGCAGCGCTCGATGGCGCGCCAGCGCTTCCAGCAGTGGCGGCGGTTCACCCCGCAGCAGCGGCAGACGCTCCGCCGCCGATGGCAGGAGTTCCGCTCACTGCCGCCGCAGCAACAGGCGGCCATCCGCCGCAGCTTCCGCCAGTTCCAGCGGCTGCCACCCTGGCGACGCCGCATGCTGCGCCAACAGTGGCAGAGCGCGACTCCGGCGCAGCGGCAGCAGATGGTGCAGCGGGCGCAGCAGATGATGCGCCAGAACGGGAGGACGCAGGGCCGGCGTCAGGCAGAGCCGATGCAGCGCTTCCGGATGATGCCGGAGCCGCGGCGGAGGCCTTACTGAGTAGCGGGCCGCACGGGGATGGGAACCCCGCAGACGCCCACGCGGTCCGCGGGCACCTTGAACCAGGGCCCGCGGCGGTTGCGCAGCGCCTGGACATACTGAGTGAAGGTGGGGGTGTCGGTGCGCAACTCCTCGAGCGGCGTGCGCCGCGCGGGGGGCAGGTCCGCGGCCACCTGTACCGACTCGATGCGCACCCAGTGGCGGCGATCCTCGTATACCCCGAGAGGGCCGTTGCCCCGCGGCAGCGACGAGAGCAGCGGCATGCCCGCGACGACCCTGCCGATCATCGTGGTGTTGCGGTCCAGCTGTCTTTGCGATCCGCCGATGACGGTGTAGAGGGCGGTGCCGCCGCCGCTGTCGACGTTGTTGCCGCGCGCGGCGCCCACCATGCCGTAGCAGTTGACGAGCCATGCGCGGCCGAAAACCGGATCGCGGGCCGCGGGAAAGCCGTCCGAGAATCCGACCTGCGCGGCGTAGGTGTCAGGATCGGGCAGCGCCGTGAACGGCAGATCGCGCGCCGGCCGCGCGAACTCCGCGGCCACCCGGCGCCGCGCCGTGCCGACCGACTTGCGGCCCGTGGGATCGCCCCATTCCACCACGCCGTCGTCCTGCACGCGGAAGATCGGCAGCCCGTCGAAGAAGCCCTGCCGCGCCAGGCTCTCGACGTTGGCGACGTAACGCGGCGCGAACTGCGGCGCCAGCTCGATCACCACGCGGCCCTGGGGCAGCGTCACGTACAGAGTGTCGCGGGGATCGACCGCGCGCCAGGCCGAGGCGGGCGCGCTCGCGAGCACCATGGCGGGCGTGAGCGCGGCATGGGCCTGCAGCGACCGCATGCTGGACGACGTGCTCGACGCATCCTGACCGTTCGAGGGCAGAGCGGCGAGAGCCGCCAGGGCCAGGCCAATCCGCAGCGCATTGCGCATCTCGTACCTCCTTCTCACCCGATCGCCTTGACCGCCTGGATCAGCTCCGCGCCGGCCTTCTGGGCGTCGCCGTAGAGCATCCGGGTATTGTCGAGGTAGAAGAGCGCATTCTCGATTCCCGAGAATCCCGCGCCCGTGCCGCGCTTGATGACGATCACGTTCCTGGCGCGGTCGGCGTTCAGGATCGGCATGCCGTAGATCGGGCTGGACTTGTCCGTGCGCGCCACCGGGTTGACGACGTCGTTGGCGCCGATGATGAGCGCGGCATCCGCGGTCTCGAACTCGGCATTGATCTCGTCGAGGTCGGCGATCAGATCGTAGGGCACGCCGGCTTCCGCGAGCAGCACGTTCATGTGGCCCGGCATGCGGCCGGCCACCGGATGGATCGCGAATCGGACCGTCACGCCGCGGTCGATGAGGAGCTGACAGAGCTCCCAGATCTTGTGCTGAGCCTGGGCGACGGCCATGCCGTAGCCCGGCACGATGATCACTTTTTGCGCGAAAGCGAGCATGACGCCGACGTCCGCGGCCTCGATGGGCTTCAGGCTCCCGGTCACGGTGCCCGCGGGGCCCGACCCCGTCTCCCCGAAACCGGAGAAGAGTACGTTGCCGAGCGAGCGATTCATCGCCTTCGCCATGAGTTGCGTGAGCAGCGTGCCGGCGGCGCCGACGACCGTTCCGGCAACGATCATCGCCGCGTTGTGCAGCACGAAGCCGTCGAGGCCCACCGCGAGGCCGGTGAGCGCGTTGTACAGCGAGATCACCACGGGCATGTCCGCTCCGCCGATCGGCAGCGTCATGCTGACGCCGAGGATCAGCGCCAGGACGAAGAGGCCGGTGACCACTCGCGGCGAGTCGTTGAAATGGCCGGCAAGGAGCGCCGCGAGCGCCAGGGCCGCGGCCAGCAGCAGGATGTTGAGCGCCTGCTGTCCTCGAAAGCGCAGGCTCCGCTTGATGAGCCCCTGGAGCTTGCCGAAGGCGATCGCGCTGCCGCTGAAGGACACCGCGCCGATCAGGCCGCCGATGACGGCCAGCGTCGCCTCGCCGTAGCCCCCGGCCCCGCCGCGGTAGAGCTCCACGGCGGCGATGGCCGCGGCGGCGCCGCCGCCCATGCCGTTGTAGAGGGCGATCATCTGCGGCATGTTGGTCATGGCGACGCGCTTGCCGCTCCACCAGGCGAGCGCCGCGCCGAGGACGATGGCGGCGCCGATGAGCGGGTAGTTGCTCATCCCCGGGTAGGCGAAGGTGACGAGCGTCGCGACCAGCATGCCGGCGCCGGCCCAGAGGATGCCGCTCCTCGCCGTGACCGGGGAGCTCATGCGCTTCAGTCCCACGATGAAGAGCACCGCGGTGACGAAGTAGCTCGCCTGGATGAGGGTGTCGGTCCCCAGCAGCGCGGCCGTGGATGTGCCGGGCA
>JASHVV010000414.1 GCA_030044385.1 Gammaproteobacteria bacterium | reverse complement strand
GCCCTTCATCAGGCGCGTCGGCGCATTGCGCAGCCGCAGCGGCACATCGAGCGTGCCGTACTGCTCGACATCGGCCATAGCCTCGCCCATCGCGACATAAACCGCATTGCTCTTCGGCGCGCAGGCCAGGTAGACCACCGCATTGGCGATCGCCAACTCCCCTTCCGGCGAGCCCAGGCGGTCGTACGCCTCCCAGGCGTCCAGTGTCAGGGCGAATGCCCTGGGATCGGCGATACCGACGTCCTCGACCGCCATGCGGACGACTCGCCGGGCAATGTAGAGCGGATCGCAGCCGCCATCGAGCATGCGGCAGAGCCAGTAGAGCGCCGCGTCGGGATCGGTGCCCCGCACCGCCTTGTGCAGCGCCGAGATCTGATCGTAGAACTGATCGCCGCCCTTGTCGAAGCGCCGCCGCCCGCCGCTCGCAACCTCCTGCGCCAGGGCGAGCGGCAGCCGCCGCGCACCGGCCTCCGAGGCCTGCGCGAGACCCGCCGCGAGCTCCAGCATGTTGAGCGCCCGCCGGCCGTCGCCGTCGGCCGCCTTCGCCATCCACTCGAGCGCCTCCGGCTCCGCTGCGATCTCCTCGTTGCCGAGGCCCCTCTCCCGATCCGAGAGCGCGGTGCGCAGCAGCGACTCGATGTCGGCCACGGTCAGCGGGCGCAGCACATACACTCGCGCCCGCGAGAGGAGCGCGCTCACCACCTCGAAAGACGGATTCTCCGTCGTCGCGCCGACGAAGGTCAGGGTGCCGTCCTCGAGGTACGGCAGGAAAGTGTCCTGCTGCGCCTTGTTGAATCGGTGCACCTCGTCGAGGAAGAGGAGCGTCGGCCGTCCGCTCGCCGCCCGAGCCTCGCGCGCCGTCTCCACCGCGGCGCGAATATCCTTGACTCCCGCCATCACGGCCGAGAGTTGGATGAACTGCGCGTCGGCGCGCCGGGCGATGAGGCGCGCCAGGGTCGTCTTGCCGGTGCCCGGCGGCCCCCAGAGGATCAGGGAGTGGAGCTGTCCCGACTCGATCGCGCGGCGCAGCGGCTTGCCGGCGGCGAGCAGATGCTGCTGGCCGACCACCTCCTCCAGGGACCGCGGCCGCATGCGGTCCGCGAGCGGCCGCGAGGCATCGGGCGCGCTCGGGCCGGCAGGGCTCACTGGGCCGGCGTTCCGATCACATCCGCCCCGGGCGGCGGAGTGAAGGCAAACTCCTGGGCCGGCACGGGGACGTTGACCTCGACATCGTGGAACAGGACGGTGACGATCTGTCCGAGCTTGTCCTCCAGGATCATCCGCTGCAGCACCCCCTTGCCGTCGAAGCCGAAGAGCGCGCTCTTGAAGTCGGCCGCGGCGCTGCGCGGCTCGACATACACCCAGTTGAGCCCCTCACGCGCACCCGCGCTCGACTCCGTGAAGTTCTTGCGCACGTCGACGGTGCCGGCGAGCAACATGGCCGGCGTCGCCGAGAGCGCCGCCGTCACCGGACGCACGGTGACCTGCTCCAGGTCACGATCGTAATACCAGAGGTTGCGGCCGTCCGACACCATGAGCTGGCCGCTGTCCGCGGAGCCCGACTGTTGTCCGGCGGCCGCGCTGGGTCCGCCGGCCGTGCTTTGTCCTGCCGCCGCGCCCTGCGCGCCGCTCTGCGGGTGTATATCCCAGCGGAACTTCCCCGGCCGCTCGACGGTGAGCGTGCCTGTGGAGCGCCCGACCTCCGCGCCATTCACGTCCGCGACCGTCTGCAGAAACGAGACTTGCAGGGTCTTCAGGTTCTGCAAGTAACGGTCGAGCGGCGTCGGCGCCTGCGATGCAGCAGCGGCGGCGGCCGGCGGCGTCGCCGGCACCGGCGCGCCATTCGCAGCAGGCGCGAACGCCGTGATCCACGCGACCGCGCCCGCGGCCATGACAGTCGAGATTCGATTGCGCATTGTTGGGTCTTTCAGTCTTCGGCCGGCGCCGGCGCCAGCACTTCCCGCGAGCCGTTCGTCTGCAGGGGCCCCACGAGCCCCGCCATCTCCATCGCCTCGAGGAGCCGCGCGGCCCGGTTGTAGCCGATCTTCAGCCGCCGCTGCACGTAGGAGATCGACGGCTTGCGCTCCGCGATGACGATTCTGACGGCCTCGTCGTAGAGCGCATCCTGCTCCGGATCCTCCATCGCCGCCGCCTCGCCCTCTTCGCCGGGCAGGCCCGGTATCGGCGCCCTCGGTCCGGAGAGCACCTCCTCGATGTAGTCGGGCGCCGTGGAGGTCTTCAGCGCCTCGACGACGCGATGCACTTCCTGGTCCGACACGAAGGCGCCGTGCACGCGCGTCGGCAGGGAGGTGCCCGACGGCAGGTAAAGCATGTCGCCGTGGCCGAGGAGCGTCTCCGCCCCCATCTGGTCGAGAATCGTGCGGGAGTCCACCTTGGCCGACACCTGGAAGGCGATGCGGCAGGGAATGTTGGCCTTGATGAGGCCGGTGATCACGTCCACCGACGGCCGCTGCGTCGCCAGCACCAGGTGAATGCCGGAGGCGCGCGCCTTCTGCGCCAGGCGCGCGATCAGCTCCTCGACCTTCTTGCCGACGATCATCATGAGATCGGCCAGCTCGTCGATGACGACGACCACGTAGGGCAGCGGCACCAGGGGCTGGATCTCCCGCTGATCGAGCGTCGGATCGTTGGCCGCGCGCTGCAGCATCACGGGATCGAGAATGGGCTTGCCGGCATCGCTCGCCTCCTTCACGCGGCGGTTGAAGCCGGCGATGTTGCGCACGCCGAGGGCCGCCATGAGCTGATAGCGCCGCTCCATCTCCGCGACGCACCAGCGCAGCGCGTTGGCCGCCTGCTTCATGTCGGTCACGACCGGCGCCAGCAGATGCGGGAT
>JASHVV010000056.1 GCA_030044385.1 Gammaproteobacteria bacterium | reverse complement strand
GCACGAGGGCCAGCACCGCGCCGACCGCCGTCAGGCAGAGAAACGCATCCGCGATCCCGAGCGGATGGTCGAAGGACTGCAGCGTGCCGTGCAGGAGCGCCACGCCGCTCCAGGCGGTGACCTGCGCGGCGGGGATGTGGAAGCTGCCGAGAAAATGGGTCCACGCATAGACCACGGAGGTCAGCACGATCGCGGCGGCGGTGCCGGACTCCCGCTCGATGCCGGCATACATCGCGCCCCGCAGCGCCGTCTCCTCGATCAGGCCGACGGCCAGGCCGCTCGCGAGCCGCTTGCCGACCAGCGCCGCCAGCGCGCCGGCGCCGTAGCCCGCGGCCTTGCGGAAGTCGAGCAGCCCCAGTGCCGCCATGGACGCGGCCACCGCCGACATCGTGATCACCCCGATCCCGAGCCCGATGCCGAGCTCACGCAGGTAGACGGCGCGCGGCGCCCCGAAGCCGAGACTGCCGCGATCGGCGAGCCGCAGCCGGCGGGCCACCAGGACGAAGCCGACCAGAAATCCCAGCATCCCGATCCGCTCCCCGATGCGGTGGAAGGGGAAGTCGAAATGCGGCTGCAGCAGCAGCCACGCCGGGTACGTGAGCGCGGCCATCGCGGCCAGGCTGGCTGCGATCAACAGGAGAAACCAGGCGAAGGCGCGCATGCGGATGCGGATCCAACCGTCTTGGGGGTGCGCATTGTTCGCGCAACCGGCCTTTGTGCGCAAATCCGCAGTAACGCGGCATATCTGCGCGAACCCGCAACCTCTCGCTCTGGTGACGGGCGCGGCGGCACGCCGACAATGGCCGCCGGTCGTTACGAGCGGAGAGCCATCATGACGCAAGCCCGGGCAAGACAGATACTGCAGTCGCTCATCCAGGGGATCGATCCCGCCACCGGCGAGGAGTTGCCGCACGAGACGGTGCTGCAGCACGCCGAGGTGCTGCGGGCGCTGCTCGCCGGGCTGACCGCGCTCGAGCAGACGGCGGCCCGCGCGCAGCGGCGCTCGCAGCTACCCGGCAACGTCGGCCAGGCGTGGACCACCGAGGAGGAAAGCAGGCTCGTCGCCGCATTCAAGAGCGGCGATTCGGCTCTCGCCATTGCGCGTCAGCACGGGCGGACGTTGCGCGCGATCGAGGCGCGTCTGGAGAAGCTCGGGCTCATCACTGCGGCGCAACGCACGACCCGCGGCGGCTTCACCGGTGTCGCGGATGCGCCGCCGCGGCCGCGGAGCGCGCGCGGCGCTATACTGCGCCGCAAAAGGGCGCGACGCCTCTCGAGATGAATCCAGGATCGCGGCGCGATCCGCCGCCGTATCCCGTGACACAAGCCTCTTCACATCCGGTGGTCATCTGGTTCGGCAGAATCGGTGACATGGTCATGCTGAGCGCGCTGCTGGAGATCCTCCACCGCCGCTACGGGCTGCCGTGCCGGATCATCGGCGCCGGCGGCTGGACGGCGCGGATCTACCGCTCGCATCGCGATGTCGCCGAAGTCATCTGTCTCGGGCGGCATAGGGCATTTCTTCTCGATCGCGAGTGGTGGCGGGCAGTGCGGATGCTGCGCGCCCAACGCGCCGCGCCGGTGTATGTGTGCGAGGACTTTCCCCGCAAGCTGCCGCGCATCCGCCGCCTGTTGCGATGGAGCGGCACGCCGGACAGTCATTGCGTCTTCATGCACGAGATGCTGGCGGCGGGGACGCGCGATGGGCCGGCCCCGGAGCACTGGGTGGACCGTCTCGTCGCGCTCGGGCGGCGCACCCCGCCCGCGTTTCGGGAGGCGGATTTTCCGTGGCCGGAGCCGGCGCCGCGGTGCGCGCCGCGGCTCGAGATCACGGCCGCCGAGCGCACTGAATGCGACGCATGGCTCGAGGCAAGGGGATGGCTCGGGCGGCCGCTGGTGCTGGTGCAGCCCGGCAACCAGCGGACGATGAAGAGCGGGACCCGCCCGCGCATCTCGCCCGATGACGACAAGGCCTGGCCCGTGGATCGCTGGGCGGCGCTGGCGGCTCACGTGCGCCAGCGCATGCCGCGGGCCGTCATTCTTCTGGTCGGGGCGCCGCAGGAGGCGGCGTTCCTCGAGGCGGTGCGCGCCGCGGCGAAGCTGTCGTCGATCGATGTCGCGCTGCTCCCCCTGAGGCAGCTCTTTGCCCTGTGCGCGGCTTCCCACAGCATGATCTCCGTGGATACGGGTCCGGCGCACGCTGCCGCCGCGGTGGGTTTGCCGCTCGTCGTCCTCTTCGGCGCGTCTCCGCCGCGGCTCTGGCAGCCCCGCAGCGCCGCGGGATCGCCGGTGATCGGCGTTGGCGGTGCGCCGGCGGCGAGCCGGGTCGATGAGATTCCGGAGCCGGCGGTGTTCGATGCCTGGTGCGGGTTGCTCGATCGTGCGCCGGCCGCGTCCGTGAGCACAGCCGTGCGCTAGCCGTCGGCGAGCAGGCGCTCGAAGTCGCCGGCAATGCGCTCCAGCGAGAATCGCGCGCAGGCCCATTCGCGGCCCGCGGCCCCCAGCTGCTGCCGCTGCGCGGGATCGCGGCTGAGCGCGAGCAGCGCGCTCGCGAGCCCGTTGGCGTCACCGGGCGCAACGCCGATACCCGTGCTGTCCCGGATGAACGTTTCGGGGAGTCCGCCCGCGAGGCTCGAGACCACCGGAACGGCGGTCGCCTGCGCCTCGACGGAGACACGCCCGAAGGGCTCCGGGTAGAGGGACGGCACCGCGAGAACGTCGAGCGCCGGATAGAGGGCGGCCATATCGGCCTCCCAGCCCGCGAATCGATGACGAGTCGAATGAGGCGAGCACGCGATTCGCGCCCGCAGACTCCCGGAGTCCTCCCCATCGCCCACCCACAGGAGGTGCGCGGCGGCCTCGGCCGCGAGCAACCGCTCGCCGGCATCGGCCAGCGTGAAGATGCCTTTCGCCTCTATCATCCGTCCGACGTAACCGACGACGAGGTCCGAGCCGCTGAAGCCGAACCGCGCTCTGGCCGCCGCCCGCGACGCCGGTGATGGCCGAAAGCGCCCGGTGTCGATCGGGTTGTAGAGAACGGACGTCCGCTCGATGCTCATCCCCTGGCGTTGATAGTCCGCTCGGTGGAATTCCGAGACCAGGATGAACCGGTCGGTCTGCCGGCAAAGCAGCTCGCGGGTCCGCTGCCGTGCCGGCGCATCGTGCCAGTGCCGGAAGAGCGCCACGCGCGCGCCGGTGAGCCTGCGGGCGGCGAGCAGCATCCGGTAGAAGCGCGGATCGTTGGAAACCATCCAATCCGGCCGCTGCCGCAATGCCAGGCGCAGCAGCGCCGCGGCGATGCGCATGCCGCGGGTCCGCCCCGGGCTCACGGCGGCCACCGGCACCCGCGCCTCTTCGAGCTGGCGCGCCAACGGGCTGCCGGCGATCGCCAGGCAGCGCACGTCGTGTCCACGCCGCGCCATCGCGGTCGCCAGGGCGGCGACGTGCTGCTCGGTTCCGTAGCCGCGGGTGCTGGACTCGGCGAAGAGAAGTCGCATCGTCGAGTTATACCCGATAATGCCGGCATGAGCGCCGTCCTCTTTTTCGATCCCGTCTGCAGCCAGCCGTACGACACGGAGACATTGCAGCGTCAGGCAATGGGCGGCACGGAGGCGACCGTGGTGCGTGTCGCCGATGCCCTGGGGGCGCTGGTCGCGCAGCATAACCGCACCAGCGCGAACGGCCGTTATCTGCCGCCGCGACCCGATCCCGCCGTCACCACCGTGATCGTCAACCGCGACTCGCGTGCCCTGCCGACCGTGAGGGAGCTCTATCCCAACGCGCGCGTCCATCTCTGGCTGCACGACCGCGTCAGGCCGCGCTCCAAGCGCGCCCGCAGACTGGCCGCCGACGCCGACATCCTGCGCGAGCTCGCCGTGAAGGTGATCTGTGTGTCGGACACGCATCGTCACGCCGTCGAGGCGGCACTACGTTGGATGGAGGTGGGCGACCGTGTCTCCGCCTGCACGATCTACAACCCGGTGGACGACGGTCTACGGCCGGACGGCTCGCCGATCGACGACTGCAAACTCGTATTCCTGTCGTCGCCCAACAAAGGGTTGAAGTTCACGTTGGATGCGTTTCGCGCCGTGCGAAGAGCGATTCCCGGCATGCGGCTCGTCGTCGGCAACCCCGGCTACAAGACCGGCCCGGATGCGCGGATCGACGGCGTCGAATATCTCGGTCCGCAGCCGCAGCGGCGCATCCACGCGGAGCTGCGCACGGCGCTCTGTACTTTCTTTCCCAACTTCGTGATCCCGGAGACCTTCGGGTTGGTGCTCGCCGAGTCCAAAGCGCTGGGGACACCCGTCCTCACCCACGATTGCGGCGCCGCGCTCGAGGTCCTGGCGGACCCGGCGCAGGTGCTCCCGGTGACCGCCGACAGGCGGGTCTACGAATGGCTGTTGGGCGGCGTACCGCCCCGCTGGCGGTGTTGGCCGGCCCACGCGGCGGCCGCGCTCGGCCTCTTCGACATGTACATCGACCGCATCCGGGCCTGGCGCGCCGGTGGACGGCCGGCGACGGGGCCCGATGCGCGGTTTTGTCTCTCCGCGGTGACACGCCGCTGGCACGAGGTGTTGACGGGCTGAATTTGTGGGTAACATGGAGACATGGCAGCCGGACTGCTGCATCCGTTCGTCTTCAAGCTCGGCCGCATCGGCGATATGGTCATGCTCACGGCAGCGCTGCGGCTGCTGCGAGGGCGATACGGGAAATCGTGTTATGTCGTCGGGGCCGATGCCTGGGCACCCGAGGTCTACCTCGGGCTGGCCGACGTCGCGCGCTGCTGGTCGCTGCCGCGCAAAGCGCCCGCCGCGTTCGGACTCGCCTGGCCGGCGATCGTGCGCGCGTTGCACGAGAGCTCGCCCGGCCCGGTATACGTCTTCGAGCATCATCACGCGCAGGTCCGCAGAATCCGCCGCCTGCTTCGCCTGAGCGGCATCGCCCCGGGGCGGTGCCTCTTCATCGACGAGGCGCCGGGGATGGAGGCTCCCTGGCTGGAGGCGCTGCTGCGTTTCGCGCGGCGCACGCCTCCCGCCCTGACCGCTGCCGAATTTCCGGAGCCCACGGCCGCCGGCGGGTGGTCGCCGCGGCTGCGGGTCCTCGACGCGGAGCGGGAGGAGTGCGGCCTCTGGCTCCGCTCACGCGGCTTTCGGGGCGAGCCCCTGGTTCTCGTGCAGCCGGGCAATCACCGCACCATGGGCCGGCGGCGGCTGCGGAACTGGCGCGGGCGTGACGACAAGCTCTGGCCGATCGAGCGCTGGGCGCACCTGCTGCACTGGATCCACGCGGACATGCCGCAGGCGATGGTCGTGCTCAG
>JASHVV010000413.1 GCA_030044385.1 Gammaproteobacteria bacterium | reverse complement strand
CGTCGGCAAGACCGTGAACATGCTGGAGCTCATCAACAACATCGCCAAGCAGTACAGCGGCCTGTCCGTGTTCGCGGGCGTCGGCGAGCGTACCCGCGAGGGCAACGACTTCTATCACGAGATGATCGAGTCGGGCGTCATCGATCCGAAGACGCTGTCGAACTCGAAAGTGGCGATGGTCTACGGCCAGATGAACGAGCCGCCGGGCAACCGCCTGCGCGTCGCGCTCACCGGCCTCACGATGGCGGAGTACTTCCGCGACGAGGGGCGTGAGGACGGCGGCAAGGGCCGCGACGTGCTCTTCTTCATCGACAACATCTACCGCTACACGCTCGCCGGTACGGAAGTGTCGGCGCTGCTCGGCCGCATGCCGTCGGCGGTGGGTTACCAGCCGACGCTGGCGGAGGAGATGGGCGTGCTGCAGGAGCGCATCACTTCCACCAAGACCGGCTCCATCACCTCGATCCAGGCGGTGTACGTGCCGGCGGACGACCTGACGGACCCGTCGCCGGCCACCACCTTCGCACACCTGGACGCGACCGTGGTGCTGTCCCGCCAGATCGCCTCGCTCGGCATCTATCCGGCGGTGGATCCCCTCGACTCGACCAGCCGGCAGCTCGACCCGCTGGTGGTCGGCGAGGAGCACTACAACACGGCGCGCGGCGTGCAGGCGGTGCTGCAGCGCTACAAGGAGCTGCAGGACATCATCGCGATCCTCGGCATGGATGAGCTGTCGGAGGAAGACAAGCTGACCGTGTACCGCGCGCGCAAGGTACAGCGCTTCCTGTCGCAGCCGTTCAACGTCGCCAAGGTGTTCACCGGGCAGGACGGCAAGATCGTGCCGCTCAACGAGACCATCCGCGGCTTCAAGGGCATCATCAGCGGCGAGTTCGACTCCCTGCCGGAGCAGGCCTTCTACATGGTCGGCTCCATCGACGAGGCGGTCGCCAAGGCGAAGACGCTGCAGTAAGGGGCACCCATGGCGGAGCAGCACACCATTCATGTCGACATCGTGAGCGCCGAGGGGGAGATCTTCTCCGGGGACGCCGCGATGGTGTTCGCTCCGGCCTCGGAAGGCGAGATCGGGGTGGCGCCGCGGCATGCGCCGCTGCTCTCGCTGCTGAAGCCGGGGGAGGTGCGGGTGCGGACGCCCGACGGGCATGAGCATTTCTTCTTCGTGGGCGGCGGGGCGATCGAGGTGCAGCCTTCCAAGGTGACGGTGCTGGCGGATACGGCGCTGCGGGCGAAGGATATCGACGAGGCGGCGGCGCTGGCGGCGAAGCAGCGGGCGGAAGAGGCGCTGCGGGACCGGTCGGGGCACATCACGCAGGCAGAGGCGCTGGCGGAGTTGGCGCGCGCGGCGGCGCAGTTGAAGATTATTCAGCGGTTGCGCAAGCTGCGGTCGTAGCGGCCCACCGGCCGCTCGGGTGCGACATGGCTAATTCAGAATCCGGGTCGGCTTTTCCCTTGTCGGTCATCATTCTTGCGGCGGGGGAGGGGAAGCGGATGAAGTCCGCGTTTCCCAAGGTCCTGCAGCCGCTCGCCGGGCGGCCGCTCCTGGCTCACGTCATTGAGACCGCGCGCTCGCTGCTGCCTGCGGCGGTTCATGTCGTGTATGGGCATGGGGGGGAGCGCGTGCGCGAGGCGCTCGCGAAGGAGACGGTGGAATGGACTCGCCAGGACCAGCAGCTCGGGACGGGGCACGCGGTTCTGCAGGCGATACCGAAGGTGCCGGATGGGCATCGGGTGCTCATCCTCTACGGGGACGTGCCGCTCCTCGGCCGCGAGACGCTCGCGCAGCTGGCTGCGGCGGCCGAGGGGGACGCCGTGGCTCTCCTCACGATGACGCCTGCCGACCCCGCGGGATATGGGCGAATCGTTCGCGACCCGCAGGGGAAGGTGCAGAGGATCGTCGAGCACAAGGACGCCTCCGGGCAGGAGCGCGCCATCCGCGAATGCAATACCGGGGTGATCGCCGCGCCGTCGCGCCTGCTCAAGCAGTGGCTCGGGGGATTGCAGACTGCCAACTCGCAGGGCGAGTACTACCTCACCGATGTGGTGGAGATGGCGGTGAGAGCGGGAGTGCCGGTGAATCCGGTGAGCTGTGAGGATCCCATCGACGCCCTGGGCGTCAACGACAGGGTGCAGCTCGCCATGCTGGAGGCGGTTTGCCGGGGGAGGGCGGCGCGAGAGCTCATGCTCGCCGGCGTGACCATTGCCGATCCGGCGCGCGTCGACGTGCGCGGGCACGTGGAGCACGGGATGGACGTCTTCATCGACGTCAATGTCGTGATGGAAGGATCCGTGAAACTGGGGCACCGGGTGCGCATCGGACCGGGATGCGTGATCCGCGATGCGCAGATCGGCGACGACACGCAGGTCTTCCCGCATTGCGTGATCGAGGGCGCGGTGATCGGCGCGGGCTGCAATATCGGTCCCTTCTCCCGCTTCCGGCCGACCTCGCGGCTATCAGGCGGCGTGCACATCGGCAACTTCGTCGAGGTCAAGAATTCGACGATGGCGGACGAGTCCAAGGCCAATCACCTGGCGTACGTGGGCGACGCCCAGGTGGGCGCGCGGGTCAATATCGGCGCCGGCACCATCATCGCCAACTACGACGGCGCCAACAAACACCGCACCGTGATCGAGGATGACGCGCACACCGGCTCCAACAGCGTGCTGGTGGCTCCGATCACCGTCGGGGCCGGCGCCACCGTCGCGGCGGGATCGACCGTCGCGAACGAGGTGCCCGCCGGCAAGCTGACCATCGCGCGGGCCCGCCAGACGACCCTCGAGGGTTGGAAACGACCCACGAAACAGAAGAAGTAAGCGTAGACGTCGGTTAGCGCACGCCGGGCCAGGCGCTACTGACACAACGCTGTCAACAGCGTCCGTTTTGCTATCTCAGGCCCGTCGGAAACCCTCTATTTCTGCGTAAATCCGCAGCCTATTGGGATTCCGCATCCGCGAATTCCACGTAGACTGATTCCGCCGATGGGGCAATGCTTCGAGGTTGGCGGGCATGAGCACGTTGCGTGAAGTCGAGCAGGCGGTGGCAGCCCTCTCTCCGCGCCAGCGGACCGAGCTCCTGGACTGGATGGCGGTGAATCTGAATGCCGGTCTCGTCGTCGCCGAGCCGCCCGTGCCCTACGGGGCCGCGGCGCCCGAGCGCCGGCTCTTCACCTTCGAGGAATATCTCGAGATCGAGCGCACCAGCCCGCTTCGCCACGAGTACGTGGGAGGCGAGATCTTCTCGATGGGCGAGCCGCGTCAGGCTCACGAGATCATCGCAATGAATCTGGCGGCTGCCCTGCATGCTCATCTGCGCGGGCGCCCCTGCCGCACCTATGCCGGCGGGCGGCGGCTTCATTTCAAGTGCCGCGGAGATGACATTGCCTACTATCCCGACGTCTGGGTCGGCTGTGGCGACACCCGCAACGCAAAGGGGGAGCTCGATGATGAGGCTCGCCTGGTCATCGAGGTTGTCTCGCCCTCGACGGCGAGGATCGACCGGCGCGAGAAGGCCATCAACTATCGGGAGATAGCCTCGCTCGAGGAGCTCGTGCTCGTCGCGCAAAAGCCGGCAGGCATTGTGCTCCATCGCCGCGCGGAGCACTGGGCGCCGATTTCCCTGGACTCGGCGCGGGGGGTGCTGGAGCTTCGCTCGGTTGAGTTGACCCTCCCCGTCAGTCGGATTTATGAGGGAGTGCCGTGAGGCGTCCGGTCCCGTCCGGAGGGCAATGAGGTCTCAGGAGGGGGTTTTAGGCGGGAAATCCGACGCGATTGGCAGCCGGCGCGCCCGGTCAGGCTTACGCTCACTCCACCCGCCGGGGGGTCCGCCCGGGCCGGAATTGAGGCAAACTGGCGTCCCAGAAAGACCCAGAGCCTGGTCATCATGTGCGGAATCGTCGGCGCGATCGCGGAACGCAATATCGTCCCCATTCTCATGGAGGGTCTGCGGCGCCTCGAGTATCGCGGCTACGACTCCGCGGGCATTGCGGTCCTCAATGGCGCCGGCCAGCTCGCCCGCCTGCGCACCGTGGGCAAGGTGAAGATGCTCCAGGAGGCGCTCGAGCGCTCGCCGGCCGCCGGCAACCTCGGCATTGCCCATACACGATGGGCGACCCATGGGGTCCCGAGCGAGCGCAACGCGCACCCGCACGTATCCCTCGACGGCCTGGCGATCGTCCACAACGGCATCATCGAGAACCACGAAGAGCTGCGTGCGGAGCTCGAGCGGCGGGGCTACAAGTTCGCCTCCGAGACCGACACCGAGGTGGTGGCCCACCGGATCCATCATCACCTGGAGACTCACGGCGATCTGTTCAAAGCCGTGCGCGCCACGGTGGCGGAGCTGGAAGGCGCCTATGCGCTGGCGGTCGTCAGTGAGAAGGAGCCCGACCGCGTAGTGGCTGCGCGCCAGGGCTGTCCCGTGGTCATCGGGTTGGGTGTCGAGGAGAATTTCGTCGCCTCGGACGTCGCCGCGCTGCTGCCGGTGACCCGCCGGTTCACGTTCCTGGAGGAAGGGGACGTGGCCGAGATCCGGCGCAAATCGGTGCGCATCATCGACGGTGACGGCAACACCGTCGAGCGTCCCGTCCGCGAGAGCGAGCTCAACGCGGATGCGGCCGAGAAGGGACAGTACCGGCATTTCATGTTGAAGGAAATCCACGAGCAGCCGCGCGCCATCGCCGACACCCTGCAGGAGCGCGTCGCCAACGGCCGCCTGCTCGAGGCAGCCTTCGGTCCGGCGGCGGCCGATATCTTCAAGCGCGCGCTGGGCGTGCACATCGTGGCGTGCGGCACCAGCTTCCACGCCGCCGCGACGGTCCGCTACTTCATCGAGCAGATCTGCCGCATCCCCTGCGCCGTCGACATCGCGAGCGAGTACCGCTATCGCAATCCCCTGGTGCCGCCCGGCTCGCTCTTCGTCACGATCTCCCAGTCGGGCGAGACCGCCGATACGCTGGCGGCGCTGCGCCTGGCGAAGGAATCCGGCTACCTGTCGACGCTCGCGATCTGCAACGTGCCGGAAAGCTCGCTGGTGCGGGAGTCCGAGCTCGTCATGCTCACTCGCGCGGGTCCGGAGATCGGCGTCGCCTCCACCAAGGCGTTCACGACGCAGCTCACGGCGCTCTCGATGCTGGTCATCGCCCTGGCCCGCTACCACGGGGCGGACGCGGAGCGCGAGCACGGCCTGGTCACGCGACTGGTCGAGCTGCCGTCACTCATCGAGAAGACGCTCGCCCTGGATCCGGTGATCCATCGCCTCGCGGAGCGGTTCGCCGACAAGCGCCACACGCTCTTCCTCGGCCGCGGCGCGCTGTATCCCATCGCCATGGAAGGGGCGCTGAAGCTGAAGGAAATCTCCTACATCCACGCCGAGAGCTACCCCGCGGGCGAGCTCAAGCACGGCCCCCTGGCGCTGGTCGACGCCGACATGCCCGTCATCGCCGTGGCGCCCAACAACGACCTGCTCGAGAAGCTGAAATCCAACCTGATGGA
>JASHVV010000412.1 GCA_030044385.1 Gammaproteobacteria bacterium | reverse complement strand
GCGCGGTAGGCCTTGATGAAGGCCTCCTGGGCAATATCCTCGGCTTCGGCCGGGTTGCGGACATAACGCATGACCAGCTTGACGAGTTTGTGCTGGTACTTCAGCACCAGCGCGTCGAATGCCCCTTTGTCGCCGCGCTGCACGCGGCGGACCAGGCTGAGATCACTTACGTCGGCGCTCATTCGCGCCCCTTCCTCCCGGAGGTGAGGCCGCTGCGCCGCGACCTGAATAGACTCTGAACCTTCATTAAAGTTCAGGAGTTTTTCCCGGTCCTTGGGGCGGACCTCGGAGCCGGCCGGCTCGCCGGTATGCTGTGGAAAATTGGACTCGGTCAAAGGGTCTTCAAGTCTGTGGTCCGATGATGCACGAAGTCGTGATGCGCGTCACGAGCGCCGCCATCTCGGGCTCCGGCGGCGCCTCGCCCGCCAGAAGATACCCGGCCAGCTCCGGGTCGGGATGCTCGAGCAGCCGGGCGAGCAGCCGCCGCTCGGCGGCATCGGCCCGCGGCAGCGCGGCGGCCGCGTACCGCCCGAGAAGCACGTCGAGCTCCTTCATGCCCCGGCGGCAGCGCCAGAGGAGCGCTCGGGCTTCGGCGTCCATCGGGCCTAGACCTGCCGCTCCACCAGCATGCGCTTGATCTCGGCGATCGCCTTGGCCGGGTTCAGATCCTTCGGGCAGACATCGGTGCAGTTCATGATGGTGTGGCAGCGATAGAGCCGGAACGGGTCCTCGAGCGCATCGAGCCGCTCGCCCGTCGCCTCGTCACGGCTGTCGATGATCCAGCGGTACGCGGCGAGGAGCGCCGCGGGGCCGAGGAAGCGGTCGCTGTTCCACCAGTAGCTGGGGCATGCGGTCGAGCAGCAGGCGCAGAGGATGCAGGCCGCGGGGCGGTCGATCTTCTCCTGCTCCGGCTTCGACTGCAGCCGCTCGCGGTCCGGCGGCGCCGGCGTCTCGGTGACGAGCCAGGGCTTCACCGCCGCGTACTGAGCGTAGAAATCGGTGAGGTCCGGCACCAGGTCCTTCACCACCGGCATGTGCGGCAGCGGATAGATGCGGATGTCGCCGCCGCCGAGATCCTCCATGGCGGTGGTGCACGCCAGGCGGTTCAGCCCGTCGATGTTCATCGCGCAGGAGCCGCAGATGCCTTCGCGGCAGGAGCGGCGGAAGGTGAGCGAGGAGTCGAGGGTGCCTTTGATCTGGATCAGCGCATCGAGGACCATCGGTCCGCAGCCCGCGAGGTCGAGCTCGAACGTGTCGACCCTGGGGCTCTCCCCCGAATCCGGGTCGAAGCGGTAGATGCGGAACGCGCGCACCTGGCGGGCGCCGGCAGGCGCGCGGTGCACGTTGCCCTTGCGGATGCGGGAGTTGGCGGGGAGTCGGAAATCGGCCATGCGTCAACCTTGGCTGTCAGTACGTGCGCGCCTTCGGCGGAATGGTCTGCACGTCGGCGGTGAGGGTGTTGAGATGCACCGGCCGGTACTCGAAGCGCGCGCGCCCGGGCCCCTCGACCCAGACCAGGGAGTGCTTCAGCCAGCGCTCGTCGTCGCGCTGCGGGAAGTCCTCGCGGGCATGCGCGCCGCGGCTCTCCGTGCGGTTGGCCGCCGAGTGGAGGGTCGCGGTCGCCTGCAGCAGCAGATTCTCGAGCTCCATCGTCTCCACGAGGTCCGTATTCCAGATGAGCGAGCGGTCGGTGACCCGCACGTCCGCGAACGACTCGAAGGTCCGGGCAAGCTTGCGGGCGCCCTCTTCCAGGGTCTCGCCGGTGCGGAACACCGCGGCGTCGATCTGCATGGTCTTCTGCATCTCGAGGCGGATCGCGGCCGTGGGCCGGGAGCCCTGCGCGTTGCGCAGCCGGTCGAGGCGGGACACCGCCAGCTCGCCCGCATCCCCGGGCAACGGCGCATGCCGCGTGCCGGGCCGGATGACCTCGGCGCAGCGGCGCGCGGCCTGGCGGCCGAAAACGACCAGGTCGAGCAGCGAGTTGGAGCCCAGCCGGTTGGCGCCGTGGACGGAGACGCAGGCCGCCTCGCCCACCGCCATCAGGCCCGGAACGACCGCATCGGGATCGCCGCCCCTGGGGGCCACGACTTCGCCGTGGAAGTTGCAGGGCACCCCGCCCATGTTGTAGTGGACCGTGGGCAGCACGGGAATCGGCTCCTTGCGGACATCGACGCCGGCGAAGATGCGGGCGCTCTCGGCGATACCGGGCAGCCGCTCGTGGATCACCTCCGGACCCAGGTGCTCGAGGTGCAGGTGAATGTGGTCGCGCTCGGCGCCGACGCCGCGGCCCTCGCGGATCTCGATGGTCATCGCGCGGCTCACTACATCGCGCGACGCCAGGTCCTTGGCGTTCGGGGCGTAACGCTCCATGAAGCGCTCCCCCTTGGAGTTGGTGAGGTAGCCGCCCTCGCCGCGCACGCCCTCGGTGATGAGGCAGCCGGCGCCGTAGATGCCGGTCGGATGGAACTGCACGAACTCCATGTCCTGCAGCGGCAGCCCGGCGCGCAGCACCATGGCGTTGCCGTCGCCGGTGCACGAATGGGCGGAGGTGCAGGAGAAGTACGCGCGCCCGTAGCCGCCGGTGGCGAGAATCGTCGTGTGCGCGCGGAAGCGATGCAGCTTCCCTGCCGTCATGTCGAGGGCGACCACCCCGCGGCAGGCGCCGTGCTCCATGATGAGATCGATCGCGAAGTATTCCACGAAGAACGTCGCGGAGCGGCGGATCGACTGCTGGTAGAGGGTGTGCAGCAGCGCGTGGCCGGTGCGGTCCGCCGCGGCGCAGGTGCGCTGCGCGATGCCCTTGCCGAACTGCGTCGTCATGCCGCCGAAGGGCCGCTGGTAGATGCGGCCTTCCTCCGTGCGCGAGAACGGCACGCCGTAGTGCTCCAGCTCGATCACCGCCGCGGGCGCCTCCTTGCACATGAGCTCGATCGCATCCTGGTCGCCCAGCCAGTCCGAGCCCTTGACCGTGTCATACATGTGCCAGCGCCAGTCGTCCGGGCCCATGTTGCCGAGCGCGGCGCTGATGCCGCCTTGCGCGGCCACGGTGTGGCTGCGCGTCGGGAA
>JASHVV010000411.1 GCA_030044385.1 Gammaproteobacteria bacterium | reverse complement strand
GCAAGGATGAATACGCGAGCGTCGGCATCCCGATGCTGCCGGTCACGCATGGAGTGGAGTACACGCGGCTGCAGGTCCTCCTTTATACGATTCTGCTCTTCGTCGTGACCCTGCTGCCGTTTCTGACGCGGCTGAGCGGCCTGATCTATCTGGCCGCGGCGCTGGTGCTCGATGCGCGATTCCTCTACTACGCGCTGGCGCTGAAGCTCACCGCCCGGCAGGAGCTGCCGATGCGCGTGTTCCGATATTCCGTGACCTACCTGATGTTCCTGTTCGCGGCGCTGCTCATCGACCACTATCTGTACTTTTGATTGGCGCAAAGTCGGCATCCTGCCGCTTTGCGCAGCCAGCCCACTGACAGGGATACATCTCGCGACCCAGGGAGCGGCCCTGGGTCGCTCATTCACTTGCTTTTGACGTAGCGCGGCGCAGAAGGACCTGCCAGGAGGAGAGGGCGCGGTCTTCCAGCAGCAGCACCCCGGTCGCCTCGTAGCTGTATTCGTCCACCCAGCGGTAATGCTCGGCGCCGTGATAACCGGCGGCTTCGCACCGGTAGACGGAAAGAATCGAGCTGCCGACGACCGAGAACGTGCCATGGATCTTGCCCAGGGTCGCGTTCTCGGAGCTCCACTTCAGCGCCGCGCCGTCCCGCCCGGGCGGCTCGATCTGGTAGGCGTTGACGAACTCCACCGGCGGGGAGCCCAGCACCTTGAGGGTGCCCGACAGCAGCCAGCACTCCGGGCGATGCGCGACCTCGGTGCGGCCCTCGGCCGGCAAGGGCTGTCCGTCCGCGCACCAGAATGTCCCTGTGCCCGTCCATACTGCCGGTTGGAATAGGTAGGTGTGGGGCATCGGTACTTCCCGCGCCGTGGACGTGACCGGGCCATTATCGCTCGGCCGGAGCGCTCCCGCACGTTGCGCGGCTGCAACGTACGTCCCCGGCCCGGCGCGCTAGCCGTGGCCCTCCGCCGGGGCGGCGCCACAGGACTCGCGGACGATCAGGCGCGGCGGCAGGGTCACGCATTCGACGGGCTCGCCCTCGACCATGTGAAGCAGGGTGTGCACCAGTAATTGACCCGCCTGCTTGGTGTCCTGCGCCACGGTCGTCAGGGCGGGGCGCGTGAAGGCCCCCATGGGTATGCCATCGAAGCCCAGCACCGCGACGTCTTCGGGTATCCGGCGGCCGGCTGAAGCCAATGCGGTCATGGCGCCGATGGCGATCAGGTCGCTGGCACCGAACACGGCGTCGAAAGGAATGCGGCGCTCGAGCAGCGTCTGCATGGCCTCGTAGCCAGAGGCCTCCGTCGAGACGGCACCGACCTGCAGTCGCGGCTCAGGCTCCACGCCGGCGGCGGCGAGCGCGGCTCGATATCCGCGGTATCTCTCCAGCATCTCAGGCGAACAGGGGGCGATCTCCCCCAAAAAGGCGATTCTTTGCCGCCCGAGGCCGAGCAGGTGCTCGGCGGCGACACGGCCGCCAAAAACGTTGTCGCAACCGATGGAGACGCCCGGTTGCCCGGCCATGACCGGGCCCCACCGAACGACGTGCGCCCCCCGCTCGATCAGCGGCTGCAGCCGGCTGCGATGAACGACGTAGTCGCCGTAGCCCAGCAGGATGATGCCATCGGCCTTGTGGGTGTCCTCGTAATCGGCGTGCCAGTCGCGCAGCAGGTCCTGGAACGAGACCAGGAGGTCATAGCCTTGCTTCGAGCAGGCGCGAATGATCGAGCCCAGCATCGAGTGAAAAAACGGGTTGATGGCCGAATCGTCGGCGGTGGGGTCCTCGAAGAAAAGCAGCGCCAGCGTGCCGGAGTGGCGGCGGCGCAAATTGGAGGCATTCTTATCGACGTGATAATTGAGCTGGCGCGCCACCTCGAGCACGCGCTCGCGGGTACAGGCGCTGACCATCGGGTCGGCGCGCAGAGCGCGCGACACGGTCGACTGCGAGACACCGGCCAGATGCGCGATGTCCAGTGAATTGGGCTTGCGTCGCTCGTCGCCCATGACGGAGCCACCCCCTCGATCTGTCTAGTCGTGTGGCGTGCGCTAGTCTAAGGCAAGGTTCACGTCTTACCCAAGTCTCTTTCGTTGTTCTTGTGCAACATGCGCAAAGAGGACGCCGTGTCCCGGCAGCTCGATCCGGCCGCCGGCGACCCTGCCGGCGCTCAGGCCATGGGTCTCGAGGGGGGTGATGGGCCCGAGCGCCGGCAGGGCAGCGGCTTGTGGGCGGTCCGACAGATTGAAGACCGCAAGAATGGACTGGGAATCGAGCGTGCGCGTGAACGCCAGCAGCGGCTCCGGCAGCTCGACGAACTCGATGTCACCGCGGCAGAGCGGCGGCTGTTGCCTGCGCCAGCGCAGGAAGCGGCGCAATGCGTTGAGCGGCGAATCCGGGTTGGCCTCCTGCCGGGACACGGCGAGCGGCAGATGCTCCGGCGGTACCGGCAGCCAGGGCGTACCCGTCGTGAAGCCACCGTCCGGTGTGTCGAGCCAGGGCATGGGCGTGCGGCAACCGTCGCGGCCCTTGAAGCTCGGCCAGAACGCGAGCCCAAACGGGTCGCGGAGCGCCTCGAACGGCAGGCCCGCCTCGGGCAGGCCGAGCTCCTCGCCCTGGTAGATGCAGACCGAGCCGCGCAGCGAGCAGACCATGGCGCTCAGCATGCTCGACATCCCGGGCGAGGCCGCGCCACCGCCCCAGCGGGTCATCACCCGGGCGACGTCGTGGTTGGAAATCGTCCAGCACGGCCAGCCGTGCGGCATCTGCCGCTCCAGGCTCTCGACCGTGCTGCGGATGTGGGCGGCGCGATACTCCTCGGTGAGCAGCTCGAAGCTGTAGGCCATGTGCAGCCGCGTCTCGCCGATGTACTCCGCCATGGTCGCCAGCGAGTCCTCCGCGGAGATCTCGCCGAGGCCCACGGCGCCGGGATACCGGTCGAGCAGCCGGCGCAGGTCGGTGAGGAAGCCGAGGTTCTCGGGCTGGGTGTTGTTGTACCAGTGGTATTGGTAGGCGTACGGGTTGTCCGCGGCGAAGCCGAGGCCCTTGCGCAGCTCCGCCGGCTTCGGCGGATTGTTGCGCAGCAGCCGATCGTGATAGCAGAAGTTGATCGCGTCCAGCCGCAGGCCGTCGACCCCCCGGTCCAGCCAGAACTTGAGGTTGTCCAACATCGCGGCCGGCACGTCCGGATTGTGGAAGTTGAGGTCCGGCTGCGACTCGAGGAAGTTGTGCAGATAGTACTGCTGGCGGCGCGGCTCCCAGCGCCAGGCGGCGCCGCCGAAGATCGCCTGCCAGTTGTTCGGCGGACTGCCGTCGCTCGCCGGGTCCGCCCAGACGTACCAGTCGGCCTTCGGGTTCCTGCGGCTCGAGCGGCTCTCGAGGAACCACGGATGCTGCGCGGAGGTATGGCTCAGCACCTGGTCGATCATGACCTTCAGGCGGCGCCGGTGCGCCTCCGCGACCAGGCGGTCGAAGTCGGCCAGCCCGCCGAACAGCGGATCGACGGCGCGGAAGTCAGCGATGTCATAGCCGAAGTCCGCCATCGGCGATTTGAAGAACGGCGATATCCAGATCGCATCGACGCCGAGGCTCGCCACGTAATCCAGCCGCTCGGCGATCCCTTTGAGGTCGCCGACGCCGTCGCCGTTCGTATCTTGGAAGCTGCGCGGGTAGATCTGGTAGATCACCGCGCCACGCCACCATGCAATTGAGGTCATGCTGTCGAGATTCCTGCCCCCGCTGCAAATACTCTGACACAGAGCGCCGCCGCGCCGCGCCGCGCCGCATACGTATGCGCGCCTGAATACGTATGCGATTCCTTGCTTTAAAGCCTCTCCCCTCGAATGATTGACTCGCGCCGGCAACCGCGCGTTCATCCAGACATCATTCGCCGCGGGCCGGCAGATCCAGCGGGACGAGACCCGACATATAGCACCAATTCCCGAGGGGGAGCCAGAAGTGATCAGACGCAAGCGCAATATCATCGAGATGGCGGTCGCCACGGCAATGTTCGGCGCCTTGGCCGCCGCCGCGATGCCCGCCGCCCATGCCCAGTCCGCGGGCGACAACAGCAGCCAGACGACTTCCCAGGCCGGCGATCAGGACGTGAAGCAGAACCAGAACGTCGCCAACGAGAACCTGCTGCAGCCCGTGGTGATCAGCGGCTTCGTCAGCAGCCTGCAGAACTCCATCGCCATCATGAAGAACTCCGACTCCATCGTGGAGGCGATCTCCGCCGAGGAAATCGGCAAGCTGCCCGGCTCCAGCATCGCCGACGCCCTGGGACGCCTGCCGGGCGTTGCCATGCAGGAGGTCAACGGCCGTCCGCAGGACATCAGCTGTCACGGCTTGGGGCCGGATTTCGTCACCACCACGTTCAACGGCGCGCTGGAGACCAGCACCGGCAACAACCGCGGCGTCGAATTCGACGTGTACCCGACCAGCTGGTTCAAGACGATCGAAGTGAAGATGACCCCGGAGGCCAGCCTCTTCAATCAGGGCATGGCGTGCACGGTCGACCTGGAGACCATCGAGCCGCTCGACGAAAAAGGCCGCGAGTTCACCGTCAACGGCAACTACTCCTTCATGTCGCCGTCCACGTTGATGCCCGGCCCCGGCGTCAGCAGCCAGGGGCACGACGTCAATTTCATCTACACCGACCAGTTCTTCGACCACACTTTCGGCGTGAATTTCGGCGCCGACCTCTACAGATTGCCCGCAAACATCGACTACCAGGCGCCCTGGGGCTATCCGACCGAGAACGGCAACCTGATCGTCGGCGGCTCGAAGAACTACAATTTCTCGGACACGCTGAACCGCGATGCCTTTCTCACGACTTTCGAGTTTCGCCCCTCCAGCGCCTATACCAGCACCGTGGACCTGACCTATTCGGACAGCAAGGAGCCCGAGCAGGCCAAGGGCGCCGAGCTGCCGCTCTTCGTGTATGGCAGCGCGGATCTGACGTCGGCGACCACAGCCGACGGATTCGATGAATCCGGCACATTCACCGACGTCTGGCCGGTCATCCGCAACGACTACAACAACTATTCGAATTACCAATACAACGCCCTGTGGCGCAACCATTTCAAGTTCTCGGACAGCTGGACGGGAGAGTTCGACACGAACTACAACCGCGCCGAGCGCACTGATATCTTCCTCGAGAGCTATTCCGGATACGGCTACGACGGACCGGCCAACAGCAGCACCGTTCCGCAGCTGACCGGCAGCTTCAACGAGGATACCGACGGCCAGCTGTACGTAAACTCGCCGGACAGCCTGACAGACACGGTATTGACCGATCCGCAGGGCTGGGGCGCGGGCGCGAATCTGGCGCAGGCCGGCTTCATCAACACGCCGCACACGGAGGATTACCTGGCCAACGCGACGGCCTCGGCCACGCACTTCTTCGACGGCGGCCCGATCTCCAGCGTCAATTTCGGCGCCGACCACACGGAACGGCAGAAAACCTTCAACATCCAGCAGGACTTCCTGGTGATGCCGGGCGGCCCCAACGGG